>CANQIH010000026.1 GCA_947624035.1 uncultured Oscillospiraceae bacterium
CACGCCTACCTCTTCAGCGGCACCCGCGGCACCGGCAAGACCACCTGCGCCAAGATCCTGGCCCGGGCGGTGAACTGCGAGCACCCGGTGAACGGCAGCCCCTGCAATGAGTGCGCCGCCTGCCGTGGCATCGAGGACGGCAGCGTGCTGGACGTGGTGGAGCTGGACGCCGCCTCCAACAACCGGGTGGACGACGTGCGCGCCCTCCAGGACGAGGCCATCTTCACTCCCGCCAGCGTGAAAAAGCGGGTCTACATCATCGACGAGGTCCACATGCTGTCCACGGCGGCCTTCAACGCCCTGCTGAAGATACTGGAGGAGCCGCCGGAGCACCTCATGTTCATCCTGTGCACCACGGAGCTGCACAAGGTCCTGCCCACCATCGTGTCCCGCTGTCAGCGCCACACCTTCACCCGCATCGAGCCGGACGACATCGCCGCACGGCTCAAGTACGTGGCCGGCCGGGAGCAGATGGACCTGACGGACGACGCCGCGGCCCTGCTGGCTCGGATGGCCGACGGCGGTATGCGGGACGCGCTGAGCCTGCTGGACCAGTGTGCCGCCTCGGAGCACATCGATACGGACGCGGTGCTCTCGGCCATGGGCCTGGCCGGCAGCCGCCGGACGGCGGAGCTGCTGGACGCCATCCGCACGGGCAGCACGGAGAAGGCCCTGACCATCTTCGACGGCCTGTGGCGGGACGGCAAGGACCCCGCCGGTATCCTGGATGAGCTGAGCGGCCTCATGCGGGACGTGCTGCTGCTCCAGGTGGCCCCCCAGGGCGGCGAGGCGCTGCTCTCGGGCGTATATGAACTGAAAACGCTGCGGTACTTCGCTGCCAAATTCTCCGGCTCCCAGCTCATGGACGGCATGAACGCCATCCGGGCGGCGGACCTGGCCGGGACCAACCCCCGCCGGGCGGCGGAGCTGTGCCTGGTGCGCCTGTGCGTACCCGAGACCGGGGAGTCCCTGGCGGGCCTTAGAAACCGTGTCTCCCGGCTGGAGGCGGCGCTGCAAAACGGCGCGGCCCTTGCCCCGGCGCCGGAGCCCGTGCCAGAGGCCTATTCCCCCGTGTCCGCGCCCGCCCCGGAAGTACATGCCCCCGCGCCGGAGACACATACCCCCGAACCGGAGCCCATACTGAAGGAGCTGGACGAGCCGGCGGACGACGCCCCCTGGTACACGGACGACGACGCGCCCCCCGAGCCGGACGAGGCCATCTTCCCCCCTGTCCCGGAGTTCAAACAGGACCCGAAGCCCGTACCGGCCCCGGCACCCGCAGCTCCCCCCGCTCCCAAGGCGGCGCCGGTCCAGCCCGCCCCCATACCGGCCCCGGCGGAGCCCGGCGACACGGAGGTGTGGGACGCGCTGGTGAAGCGCCTCAGCGGCAAGATGGACATGGGCGCCTACGCCCTTCTGATGACCGCCACCCAGGTGTCCGGCGTCCTGCGAGGGAATACCCTGACCGTGTACCTGGCCACGCCCATCGCCAAGATCATGGTGGACAAGCCGTCCAACGAGGCGCTGTTCCGCCAGGAGCTGACAGCTATGCTGGGCCGGGATGTGACCGTGATCTTCACCACAGACAGGCCCCCGGCGGCTTCCAAGCCTGACCCGAGCAAGCTGGACGCCCTGAGCCGGTTTTCCAACGTCAAGTTTGAATGATCTGAAACATACAGGAGAGACACTATGGGAAAGAACAATTTTCGCGGCGGATACGGCGGCATGAACCAGGCCGCCATGATGAAGCAGGCCCAGAAGATGCAGCAGGACCTTATCAAGATGCAGCAGGACCTGGAGCAGCAGACCTATGAGGCCTCCTCCGGCGGCGGCGTGGTGAAGGCCACCGTCACCGGCAAGCGGGAGCTGACATCCATCGTCATCGACCCCGAGGCCGTGGACCCCGACGACGTGGAGATGCTCCAGGACATGATCGTGGCCGCGGTGAACGAGGCCATGCGCAAGGCGGAGGACGCCTCCGCCCAGTCCATGAGCCGCCTCACCGGCGGTCTGGGAGGCCTGAGCGGCCTGTTCTGAAAAGGAGGCATCCCCATGACATGCCGGAAATGCGGCAAGGAGCTGCCCGCCGGCGCCGCGGTGTGCCCGGCCTGCGGCGCCTCCGTGGTGCCCGAGGTGGCCCCCCGGCCCACGGTGACCATCGTGCCCCCGGTGTCCGAGGCCCCGGCGGCCCGCCCGGCCCCGGCCCCGGCTCCGGCGCCCACGCCCCTGCCGCCCAAAAAGCGCAAGCCCACCGGGGCCCGGGTGCTCACCGTCATCCTCACCGGCCTCGCGCTGCTGATGGAGCTGGCCCTGGTGTTCCTGTGGTTCTGGCCCACCATTCGGGCAGTCAGCGACTATGACCCGGCCTCCGTCACCCTCTGGTCCATGCACACCCTGTGCCGGGAGAAGGCGGTCTATCTGTCCTACATCCTGGTGGGGCTGTGCGCGGTGGCGGCGCTGTTCACACTGGCCCCCCTGCTGCCCCGGTTCGCGGATAAGCGCAAGCGGCTGCTGGTGCCAAAGCTCTGCACAGTGCTCATCGCCGCCTGCTACGCCGTCCCCTACCTGGTCAGCGGCATCGCCGCCGCCATCCAGTCCCTGACCGGCGGCATGACCATATCCCACTCAAACCCCTTCACCACGGTTTGCCTCGGGCTCCTCATCCTGCTGTGGGTCATCTCCGAGCTGACCATCCGCAACATGCGCCAGGTGCTGGAGCACCGGGTGGAGGACCTGCGGGCCCAGCTTTTGGCCTACGACATCCAACCTAGGTTCTGAAACATATGAACACATCCTGCGCACCGCCGGTGCGCAGGATCTTTTTTCCATCCCCTCTTGACAGGTCGTTAGCATAGTGATATCATTTTGATATCACAACAAGGAGGCGTCACCATGGAAAACAAGAACATAGAGGAGATCGAGCTCAAAGGGAAAAAGCACGGCATGGCCGTGCTGCTGACCGTAATCGCGCTGTATGTGGCCGCACTCGCGGGCGTCATCGCCGGCGGCGTGACCGAGACCGTGGCGCTGGTGATACCGTGCGCGGTCTGGATGGCCCTGGGCTGGATACTGCTGCCTGGTCTGAAGGTCCTGAAGCCCCAGGAGGCCCTGGTGCTGACGCTGTTCGGCAAGTACGTGGGCACATTGAAGGGCGAGGGCTTTTATTGGGTCAACCCCTTCTGCTCCGCCGTGAACCCCGCCGCGGGCACCAAGCCCAGCACCGGCAGCACCAGCTCCGGCGGCCGGCACAAGGGCGAGAGCGGCATCAGCATCAATCTGAACGACGAGAGCCTAGACGTCGCCAGCAAAAAGCTGAGCATGAAGGTCATGACGTTGGACAACAACAAGCAGAAGATCAACGACTGCCTTGGCAATCCCGTGGAGATCGGCATCGTGGTCATCTGGCGCATCGTGAACACCGCGAAAGCCGTGTTCAACGTGGACAACTATGTGGAGTTTTTGTCCATCCAGACGGACAGCGCGCTGCGCAACGTGGTGCGGCTCTACCCCTACGACGTGTCCCCCAACGTGGACACCACCGGCGACGGCGTGGCCGACGAGGGGTCCCTGCGTGGCTCCAGCGAGGTGGTGGCCGAGCGCATCCGCAAGGAGATACAGGGCAAGGTGGACATGGCCGGGCTGGAGATACTGGAGGCCCGCATCACCTATCTGGCCTATGCGCCGGAGATCGCCGCCGTCATGCTCCAGCGGCAGCAGGCCAGCGCCATCATCGACGCGAGAAAGATGATCGTGGACGGGGCCGTGGGCATGGTGGAGATGGCCCTGGACCGGTTGAACGAGAGCGGCGTGGTGGAACTGGACGAGGAGCGCAAGGCCGCCATGGTGTCCAATCTTCTGGTGGTGCTCTGCGGCAGCAAGGACGCCCAGCCCGTGGTCAACTCCGGCAGCCTCTACTGAGCCGTGGCTGAGAAGAGCGAGAAAAAGCAGCTTCTGCTGCGCATATCCGGCAGGCTCTATGACGAGCTGGCCGCCTGGGCGGAGGACGACTTCCGCTCCGTCAACGGCCAGATCGAGTACCTGCTGACCCAGTGCGTCAGGGAGCGGAAGAAGTCGGGACGGTACACGCCAAAGGAGGAGTGAGGGCGCCGGGCACAATGCCTCCCTCTGACGAGGGAGGTGGCGCGGCGAAGCCGCGACGGAAGGAGAGATATTAATTTTCTCTCCCTCAGTCACCGCTTTCAGCGGCGACAGCCTCCTCGTCAGAGGGGGCCAATAGCCTGGCAGAAGCTTCAAGCCATTGCCAGGCCCCTTGCCTCCCCTCAAGGTGAATTGCCTTCGTGCCCGAAGGGAGCGAAGGCAAGAGAAGGCGGCCTGGGCCGTGAGGGGAGGTGCCGAGCGAAGCGAGGCAGAAGGGTGAAAGATTAGTCCTTCTCCCGTTCCCCCCTTCAGTCGCGTCGGCACACGCGTTGTAGGTCTCCCCTCGCCGCAAGCGGCAAGGCTCGAATACAACGCGGCGCCTCCTTTTCCCCAAAGGGCAAGCGTGCCCTTTGGTGGCCCCTGAAAGCGCGGCAGCCAGCTCCCCCATGGGGGAGCCGAGGGGCCTGACAATATCCCCACGCAAAAGAGACGGGCAGGGCCCGTCTCTTTTGCGTCTGTTATACCCTCTAAATCTCCATATCCCCGTCCGTCTCGGTCACGGCCGTGCGGGCCAGCTCCCGGCGGGCCAGATCGTCCCGGACGATCTGGTACAGCGCCGCCACCAGGGGCACGCCCACCAGCATGCCCAGCACGCCGAACATGGCGCCGCCCACGGTCACCGCCGCCAGCACGAAGATACCCGGCAGGCCGATGGAGGAGCCCACCACCTTGGGATAGATGAGGTTGCCCTCCAGCTGCTGGAGCACCACGATGAACACGAGAAACCAGAGTGCCTTCTCCGGGGATACGGACAGGATCATGAACGCGCCCACGCCCGCGCCGATGTAGGCACCGGCCACGGGTATCAGGGCCGTGACGCCCACCAGCGTGCCGATCATGGTGGCGTAGGGGAACCGGAACAGGGTCATGCCCCCGATGCACAGGCAGCCCAAAATGACCGCCTCGGTGCACTGGCCCACCACATAGCTGTGGAAACTCCGGTCCAGCACGCTCAGCACGTACAGCACCCGCTCCCGCCAGGCGGGCTTCAGATAGGCGTACAGCACCCGCATGCCCTGCCGGGACAGCCTATCCTTCCCCAGCAGGATATAGATGGCGAAGATGAGGGCGAACAGAGTGGTCACCGCGCCGGAGAAGATGCTGCTCACGGCGTTGGCCGCGCCTGAGAAGCCGGAGCGCAGGATCTTTTCCACCTGGTCGATGACGTCCTGCCAGTTCAGGCTCTCCAGCCGCTGCCCGATGTCCGCCGGGATGAGCCGGGCCACGGTGGGGTTGCTCATGATCTGCTCCACCGCCGCCGGCGCCCGCTGGACCAGCGCGGCCACGCATCGGATGAGCTCCGGCAGCACCAGCATCACCACGGCGGCCAGAACGCCCCCCACGGTGACGATGGCCAGCAGCATGCACACGGGCCGCCGGGCCTTGTTGAGACCCGCTGTCCTGGCCTTGGGGAACCATAGCCGCTCATAGAAGCTCATGAGGATGTTGATGACATAGGCCCCGGCTGCGCCCAGGATCAGCGGCACGCAGGCCCCCAGCAGCAGATGGATGAGACCGGCGGCCACCGGCCAGTAATGGATCGCCAAAAACAGGATAAACGCCGCGGCGCCCACGCGCCGGCACGTCTTCCAGTCCACTTTCACGGGACATTCCTCCCAAAATCTAGTGATACCAGAATACTCCATATCGCTGGAAATTTCAAGCAGCACTGTGCCCCGGAGCGATACTCCGGGGCACAGTATCATTTGGCCGGTCACTTGAGGGCGTTGAAGCCCCGCTCAAGGTCGGCGATGATGTCGTCGATGTGTTCGATGCCGATGGACAGGCGAATTGTGTTCTGACGGATGCCCACGTCCGCCAGCTCCGCGTCGGTGAGCTGGCCGTGGGTGGTGGTGGCCGGGTGGATGACCAGGCTCTTCACGTCCGCCACGTTGGCCAGCAGCGAGAACACCTTCAGATTGTCGATGAACCTGAATGCCTCCTCCCTGCCGCCCTTGATCTCGAAGGTGAAGATGGACGCGCCGCCGTTGGGGAAGTACTTCTCGTAGAGGGCGTGGTCCGGGTGGTCCGGCAGGGACGGGTGGCTCACGTGCTCCACCATGGGGTGGTGCGCCAGGTACTCCACCACCTTTTTGGTGTTCTCGGCGTGCCGGTCCAGCCGCAGGGACAGTGTCTCCACCCCCTGGAGCAGCAGCCAGGCCGCGAAGGGGGAGATGCAGGCGCCCATGTCCCGGAGGATGACGCACCGGATATAGGTGACAAAGGCCGCCGGGCCCGCCAGGTCCAAAAAGCACAGGCCGTGGTAGCTGGGGTTGGGCTCGGATATGGCCGGGAACCGGCCGCTGGCCTTCCAGTCGAAGGTGCCGCCGTCCACGATGACGCCGCCCAGGGTGGTGCCGTGGCCGCCGATGAACTTGGTGGCGGAGTGAACCACGATGTCCGCCCCGTGCTCGATGGGCCGGATGAGGTAGGGCGTGCCGAAGGTGTTGTCGATGACCAAGGGCAGGCCGTGCCGGTGGGCGATCTCTGCCACGGCGTCGATGTCGGGGATGTCGGAGTTGGGGTTGCCCAGGGTCTCGATGTACACCGCCTTGGTGTTGGGCTGGATGGCGGCCTCCACCTCGGCAAGGTCGTGGACGTTCACGAAGGTGGCGGTGACGCCGTACCGGGGCAGGGTGTGGGCCAGCAGGTTGCTGGTGCCGCCGTAAATGGTCTTCTGGGCCACGATGTGCTCGCCCTGGGACGCCAGGGCCTGGATGGCATAGGTGACGGCCGCCGCGCCGGAGGCCAGGGCCAGGGCCCCCACGCCGCCCTCCAGGGCCGCGATGCGCTTTTCCAGCACCTCCTGGGTGGAGTTGTTCATCCGGCCGTAGACGTTGCCCTCGGCGGTGAGGTCAAACCGGGCCGCCGCGTTGGCGGCGCTGGGGAACACGTAGCTGGTGGTGGCGTAGATGGGCACCGCCCGGGAATCGGTGGCCGGGTCTGGCTGCTCCTGGCCC
This sequence comes from uncultured Oscillospiraceae bacterium, assembly GCA_947624035.1. Taxonomy (GTDB): domain Bacteria; phylum Bacillota; class Clostridia; order Oscillospirales; family Oscillospiraceae; genus CAJOIG01. Next base: position 7,119 of record CANQIH010000026.1, read on the forward strand.
ACGTGCAGCTGCATGGTCTCGAACTTATATTCGCTCATGGTATGCCCTCCTGTCAGGCTTTTTATCATTTAAAGCAATATAACACGCCGTCCGGCGGCTGTCAACCGCTCAGCCCAGCACCGCCTTGGCGATATCGGCGCTCTGCTTGGCGTCTTTGGAGTAGTAGTCCGCGCCGATCTGGGCGGCGTACTCCTCCGTCAGCACCGCCCCGCCCACCATGACCTTGCAGTGGTGGCCGCTGGCCCGCAGGGCGGCGATGGTATCCGCCATGCTGCCCACGGTGGTGGTCATGAGGGCCGAGAGGCCCACCAGCTTCACATCCTCCCGGATCGCTGCCTCCACCACCGCCTCCGGGGCCACGTCCCGGCCCAGGTCGATGACGGTGTAGCCGTAGTTCTCCAGCACCACCTTCACGATGTTCTTGCCGATGTCGTGGATGTCTCCCTTGACGGTGGCCAGGATGATCTTGCCCCGGGAGATGGTCCCTGCGCCCTTGGCGGCTATGCGGGCCTTCACCGCGTCGAACCCGGCGCAGGCGGCGTTGGCGGCGTTTATGAGCTGGGGCAGGAATATCCGCTGGCGCTCGTAGTCCTCCCCCACCGCGTCCAATGCCGGGATAAGCAGCTCGTTCACCACGTCCAGCTCCCCCATGGTCTCCAGGGCCTTTTCCGTGAGGGCGGCGGCCTCCGCCTTTAGCCCCTTGGCCACGGCCTCCCCCAGGGTCATGCCCCGGTCCGTTGCCGTGGACACGGCGGGCTGGGCGGCGTCCGCGAACCGGGCGATATACGCCGCGCTGTCCTTATCCTGGCCCGACAGGACCTTATAGGCCGCCACGGCGTCCATGACCGCGGCCTGGTTGGGGTTCACGATGGGCAGGGTGAGCCCCGCCGCCAATGCCTGGGTGAGAAAGCTCACAGTGATGTGCTCCCGGGCCGGCAGGCCGAAGGAGATGTTGCTCACGCCCAGCACGGTCTGGAGGCCCATGACCTCGTGGACGTACCGCACGGCCTTCAGCGTCTCCGCCGCCTGGTCCTGCTGGGCGGACACGGTGAGGGTAAGGCAGTCGATGAACACGTCCCCCCTGGGTATACTCTGGGCCACGGCGGATGCCAGGATACGCTCGGCTATGGCGGCCCGGCCCTCCGCCGTGGCGGGGATGCCGTCGCTGTCCATGGTGAGGCCCACCACCGCCGCGCCGTACTTTTTGCACAGGGGCAGTATGACATCCAAGGTCTCCCGGTCGCCGTTCACGGAGTTGACCACGGCCCGGCCGTTCACCGCCCGGAGCCCCGCCTCCACGGCGGCCGGGTCCGAGGAGTCGATCTGCAGGGGCAGGTCGGACACAGATTGGATGGCTTTCACCACTTTGACCATCATTTCCGGCTCATTTACGCCCGGAAGCCCCACATTGACGTCCAGAATATCCGCTCCGGCGTCCTGCTGCTCCACAGCCCGTTCCATGATGTAGGCCATGTCGCCCTCCCGGAGGGCCTGCTGGAACCGCTTTTTCCCCGTGGGGTTGATGCGCTCACCGATTACCCGCACGCCGGTGAGCTCCGCCGTCCGGCGGGCGGAGCACACGCCCCGCCTGTCCGCCGCCCGGCGCGGCGCCGGGGCCTTGCCCGCGAGAGCCGCCGTCAGGGTCCGGATGAAGTCAGGCGTGGTGCCGCAGCAACCGCCCATGGCGGTGACGCCCAGGTCCACCGCCTTGATCATGTCCCCGGCGAAGCCCTCCGCCGTCATGGTATAGGCCCCGGTGGCCGGGTCCGGCAGGCCCGCGTTGGGCTTGAGGATCAGGGGCTTGTCCGTCCAGCGGGACAGCTCCTCCACCATGGGCAGCAGCTCCTTGGGCCCCAGGCTGCAGTTGAAGCCCATGGCGTCCACGCCCAGGCCCTCCAGGGTCAGGCCCATGGCGGACACGGCGGTGCCCAGGAAGGTCCGGCCGGTCTTTTCAAAGGTCATGGAGGCCCACACCGGCAGGGACGTGTTCTCCTTGGCCGCCAGCACGGCGGCCTTGAGCTCATAGAGGTCGCTCATGGTCTCAAAGAAGACGAGGTCCGCCCCGGCGGTCTCAGCCGCCGTGACCATCTCCCTATAGATGTCGTAGGCCTCCTCAAAGGTCACGGGCCCCAGGGGCTCCAGCAGCGCGCCGATGGGCCCCGCGTCCAGGGCCACCTTCACATCCGGCCCCACGGCCTCTCTGGCCAGCTGTATGGCCGCCGTGATGGCCTCTGTAGGCGTATAACCGGACTTGGCCAGCTTACGGCGGTTGGCGCCGAAGGTGTTGGCGCACACCACCTGGGTCCCCGCCTGCACGTATGCCCGGTGCACCGCGGCCACGGCGGCCGGGTTTTCGATGTTCCACGCCTCCGGCGCCATGCCCACGGGCAGGCCCGCCGCCTGGAGCATGGTGCCCATGGCCCCGTCCAGGATGATAAATTCCGATCTGTCCATCATCGCTCCATCTCCGAATATGATTGATGGATTATAGCATACATTTCTGAAAATGTTAAGCTAATGAGAAAATGTTGACCCCGCCGCCCCATCTTCTCCGGCGGGCCGTCCCTTGACAGGGCGGCCGCAGTTATGATATCATCCCCAACCATAGAGGAGGCGATGCTATGCCCATCAAGATACCCGGCGACCTGCCCGCCGCCCATGTGCTGGAGGAGGAGAACATCTTCGTGATGACGGAGCTCCGGGCCACTACCCAGCACATCCGCCCCCTGCACATCCTCATACTGAATCTCATGCCCACCAAGATCGTGACGGAGACCCAGCTGGCCCGGCTTCTGGGCAACACCCCCCTGCAGATCGAGATGGAGCTTCTCAAAATAAAGGGCCGTACGCCCAAGAACACCCCCGAGGAGCACATGCTGTCCTTTTACAAGACCTTCGACGAGATAAAGCGGCAGTACTTCGACGGCATGGTCATCACCGGCGCGCCGGTGGAGATGATGGAGTTCGAGGACGTGGAGTATTGGGATGAGCTCTGTGAGATCATGGAGTGGAGCCTGTCCCACGTGCACAGCACCTTCCACATCTGCTGGGGCGCCCAGGCGGGGCTGTACTACCACTACGGCATCCGCAAGTACCCCCTGCCGGAAAAGCTGTCCGGCGTGTTCCGCCACAAGGTCACCCACAAGGGGTCCATCCTCTTCCGGGGCTCCGACGACGTGTTCACCGTGCCCCACTCCCGGAACACCACCGTCCGCAAGGAGGACATCGAGGCCGAGCCAGCCTTGAAGATCCTGGCGGAGAGCGACGAGGCCGGGGTCTACGCTGTGTCCACCGACGGCGGGCGGCAGATATTCATCATGGGCCACTCGGAGTACGATGCCGACACCCTGGCCCTGGAGTATAAGCGGGACAAGGCCGCCGGCCTGGACCCCAAGGTCCCCGCCCATTACTTCCCGGACGACGACGACACGAAGCCGCCCCTGTGCACCTGGCGGTCCTGTGCCAATCTCCTCTACTGCAACTGGCTGAACTACTTCGTCTACCAGAACACGCCCTACATCGTGGAGAGCATCAGCCGCTTCGAGGACCACCGGAAAAACAGATGACGAGCGCCCCGCGGACAGTTCCGCGGGGCGTTTTGCGTTCACCTGTAGTTCCGGCTCGTGTAGGGTATCTCGTCCACCCCGGCCAGCGCGTTCAGCTTCAGCGCCAGGTAGAAGAAATACCCTGACAGCAGGTTCGCCAGGTCTAAAAGCCGGTCCGGCACATCGCGGCCCTGCTCCATGTGGCGGTAGATGAGCCGCACCAGCCGCTTGCCCTCCACCCGGAGCAGATGGGCCGTGCAGGCGGCCTCGCACCCCTGGGTCAGGACGAAGAGCTCACACCGCCCGGCGGTCTCGGCCCGCAGCCGGTCCACTGCGGCTATGAGCCGCGCCGTCTCCGCCTCCGTGACGGTGAGGCGCGTGCGCAATGTAGGGTTTATATGGTAGATGATCTCGCAGAGCCACAAAAGCTCATCCTTCAGCGCCTCGTCCTGCACCTGGGCTCGGAGCAGACCCGTGCGGCTGGCCATATCGTCGGTCAAAAGCTCAAAATCGCAGCGAAGGTCGCGGCTCTCGTCGCACAAAAAGGGATACGCCTCATAGGGACTTCTGTACATATCTCACGCCCACCTTTTCAAACTCTCGCGCATGTAGCCGCGCACGTCCATGCCGTACACCTGGCTCACCGCGTCCAGGTCCAGGCTGTCCCGGTCCGCAATGGTGCGCACCGCGCCCTGTTCCATGAGCATCACCCTATCGGCGAAGGCCAGGGCCAGGTTCACGTCGTGGAGCACGCCCACCACGCACCGGCCCTCCTGTTGCACCCACCGCTTCAAACTCTCCACCAGTTCCACCTGGTACCGCAGGTCCAGGTGGTTGGTGGGCTCATCCAGCAGGATCACCCGGGGCTCCTGGGCAAAGGTCCGGGCCAGGAACACCCGCTGGAGCTGCCCGCCGGACAGCTCCGTGATGAGCCTATCGCGGAGGTCCGCCGTGCCGGTCCGCTCCAGGCACTCCTGGACTATGCGCTTATCCTCCGGCCCCTGCCCTGCCAGGACGCCCCGGCGCTGGTGGGCGTAGCGCCCCATCATCACGGTCTCGTACACCGTGTAGGAGAAGTACATATCCGTGAGTTGGCTCATGAGGGCCAGCTTTTTCGCGGCCCGCCGCCGGTCCAGCCCGGCCATGTCCTCCCCGTCCACGGCCACACGCCCCTCATGGGGCAGCAGGCCCGCCACGGCCCGCAGCAGGGTGGTCTTGCCGCAGCCGTTGGGCCCCAGGATGCACAGCCGCTCCCCGGGCGCCACGGCGAAGGATATGTCCCGCACCACCGGCGCGCCGCCGTAGCCGCATGTGATGTGCTCCACGTTCAGCATGACATCACCCCCTTCCTGCGCCCGGCGAAGTAGACATAGAGGAAAAAGGGCGCGCCGATGAGGGCCGTGATGGACCCGATGGGGATCTCCCGGCCGTCCACCACCGTCCGGGCGGCCAGGTCGCACAGCACCATGAACGCGCCGCCGAAAAGGGCCGCCGCCGGCAGCACCCGCCTGTGGGCCGAGCCGAAGAACCGCCGCACCACGTGGGGGGCTATGAGGTCCACGAACCCGATGATGCCCACGAAGGCCACCGCCGTGCCCGTGAGCACTGCCACGGCGCAGATGAGAAGGGTCTTGCAGCGCCTGAGCTCCACGCCCATGGCCAGCGCCTGTTCCTCCCCGAAGGTCATGAGGTCCATCTCCCGGGCGTACCGGAGAAAGAACAGCAGCCCCAGGGCCGTCACAGGCAGCAGCACCCACACGCCGCTCCAGCCCCGGGCGGAAAAGCTGCCCCACTGCCACAGCTGGATGCGCTGGGCGTGCTCGGGGCTGGTGGTGGCCAGAAGGCTCAAAATGGCATTGCAGAAGAGGGACACCACCATGCCGATGAGCACGACGGTGACGTTCGACACCGCCCTGTCGATGCGCCCGGCCACGGCCATCACCAGAAACACGGTCCCGAGACCGAAGGCCAGGCTCACCGCGGGCAGCAGCGCCGGGCCCAGTACGCCGCCGGATAGGCCGGCGACGATGACGATGGCGGCCCCCAGGCCCGCGCCGGAGCTGACCCCCAGGCCATAGGGCGAGGCCAGGGGATTTTTCAGCACCGACTGCATCACCGTGCCGCCGGCGGACAGCGCCGCCCCCGTGAGAAAGGCCAGCAGCACCCGGGGCAGGCGGATGTCCATCACCAGGGCGGGGACCACCTTGCCCATGCCGCCGGGCAGGGCCGCGCCGAAGAGGCGGTTTCCCAGCACCGCCAGGATGTCCCCGGGCGGGATGGGCACGCTGCCCACAGCCGCGGCGGCTGTGAGGGCCGCCAGGGCGATGAGCCCCAGCAGCCCCATTTTCATGCTCGCCTTCATTCCGCTTCCGCGGGGAAGTAGTCAGGATACACGGCCTGGGCCATCTGCCGCAGGGCCGTGACGATGTTCTGGTCCGGCAGGGACGAGGCCATGTTGTCGATGTAGTACACCGCGCCGTCCGCCACGGCGGTGACGCCCTCCCAGCCGGGCCGGGCCATGATCTCCTCCACCGGCCCGTCGATGTAGTTGACGTTGGTGAGGATCACGTCCGGGTCCGCGGCCACCAGGTCCTCCTCGGCCACAGGCAGCCAGCCCTCCTGATCTGCCAGCACGTTCTCCGCGCCGATGAGCGAGATCATCTCGTCCAGATAGACGCCGCTGCCGAAGCTGTACATATAGGGCGCGGCGGATATCTCAAAGTAGACTGTCTTCTTCTCCTCCACCGTCTCGCCGATGGCCGCGATCTCCGCGATATCGGCCTTCATATCGTCGATGATGCCCTGGGCCGCCTCCGGCTCGTCCAGAAGCTCACCCAGAAATCCGATGTCGCCGTAGATGCCCTCGATGCTCTCCGCGTTGGGGATGCAGGCCACGCACACGCCCAGATCGATGAGCTGCTGGTAGGGGCTGGTCTCGTCATAGAGGGACATGTTGCTCACCAGCAGCAGGTCCGGCTCCAGGGCCATGAGCTGCTCCATATCCGGCTCCACCAGGTCAAAGACGGGCAGGTCCTCACCGAGACCCTCCAGGCCCACGCTCTGGGCGTCATAGGCCACCACATCATCGCCGCGGCCCAGGGCCACGACCTCCTCCGCGATGGACGGCGCCAGCACCACGATGGACCCGATGGTCTCCGGGACCGTGATCTGGGCGCCGCTGGGGTCCGTGAGGGTCTCAGGCCCCCCGGCCGCCATCGCGCTCACGCCGCCGAGAGCCAGACTCAGCACCAAAGCCAGCACCAGCGGCATAGACATACGCATTTTCATACTCTTTCCTCCGTATCTCTAGGATAAAGCAAAGCACCCTTTCCACACGAAAGGGTGCTTTCATGACATAGCATGACCGGCGCCGGCGCATACATCGTGCGCCCGCGCCGGACAGACTCAGCGACCCGGCTTAGCGGCTGGAGGCCGCATCACGGTGGCGGGACCGTGCGGGATTCTCACCCGGCTTCTCTGACAATGTCTGCCCTCGTATGTTCAAGGAGTATTTGCTTTTCGCCCCGATTGTATATGCTCCCCGGGGCCCTTGTCAAGGCTATTTCATCAGCTTTTCCACGGCCTGGCACAGCTCGTCCACCGCCGACATATCCCCGGCGGCCACGGCGTCCACCATGCAGTGGCGCAGGTGGTCCTGCAATATCACCTTGCCGGTGCTGTTCAGTGCCGAGCGCACCGCCGCCAGCTGGATCAGCACCTCGGAGCAGTCCTCCCCGTTTTCCACCATCCGCTTCACCTTCTCCAGGTGGCCGATGGCCCGGGCCAGCCGGTTCACCACCGCCTTCTGGTTCTCGTGGACGTGGCCGTGGCTGTGGGGGATGCCGTGGGCGTGGCAATAGGCGTGGTCCTGTTCGGTCATATGGTCATGGGTATCGGACATGGGCGCGGCCCCCTCTTTCGTCATTTATAGCTGTACTATACCACATTTTCGGGAAAAACGCATCCCCCCACCCGGCTTGCGGCGGGTCGTTGCCCGTGATATGCTGTGCAAAATACAGAGAAAGGCGTCCGTCCCATGAAAAAGCTGCTCCCCCTGCTCCTCGCCGCCGCGCTCATACTGGCCGCGCCCGCCGCGTACGCCGCGGACGACGGTGGGACCACCCTGGTCTACGCAAGCGGCGACTACACCCGCATAAACCCCGCCATGGACGAGCACGGGGAGATAAACCTTCTGCTCTTCAACGGCCTCACGGCCCACGACGGGGACAACAGCGTGGTGCCAGATCTCGCGGAGAGCTGGGAGTTCGACGCGGACGCCTGCGCCTACACCTTCCACCTGGCGGAGAACGCCCGCTGGCACGACGGGGAGCCCGTCACTGCCGGGGACGTGAAGTTCACCATCGAGGCCATCATGGACCCCGCGAACCTCTCCGAGAACGCCCCCAACTACGAGGACGTGACCGCCATCGACGTGCTGGACGAGCACACCGTCCGCTTCACCCTGGCCGCCCCCAACGCGGCGTTCCTGGACTACATGACCATGGCGGTGCTGCCAAAGCACCTGCTGGAGGGAGAGGACTTTCAGACATCGGAGTTTTTTCGCCACCCTGTGGGCACAGGGCCCTATAAGCTGGAGCGCTGGGACGAGGGACAGGCCATCACCCTTGTGAGAAACGAGGACTATTTCAAGTCCCCCGCGAAGATCGACCGCATCGTCTTCAAGATCGTCCCGGACGACAGCGCCCGTGCCATGCAGATGCGCTCCGGGGAGCTGGACCTGGCGCTTCTGACCCCCCGTGACGCGGAGAGTTTTGAGGACCAGGAGGGCTACGCGGTCTACGACATGCGCACCTCCGACTACCGGGGCATCCTCTTCAACTTCCGCAACCCCTATTGGACGGAGAACCGGGACGTCATCCCCGCCGTCTGCTGCGCCATCGACCGGGACGCCATCGTCCAGGCGGTGCTCCTGGGCCACGGCGAGGCGGCCTACGGCCCCCTCCAGCACAATGTATATAACTGCGAGGACGTGGACCGGTACGACTATGACCCGGACCGGGCCCGGTCCATCCTGGAGGATGCCGGGGCCGCGCTGGGGGACGACGGCTTCTATTACCGAAACGGCGAAAAGCTGGGTTTTGTGCTCAGCGTCCCCGCCGGGGACCAGGTGCGGCTGGACATCGCCCGGGCCGCCGCCCAGCAGCTCCGGGCCGTGGGGCTGGACGTGACCGTGGAGATACCGACCGTGGTGGACTGGGGCAGCCAGATGGCCTACCTCATCGGCTGGGGCAGCCCCTTCGACGCGGACGACCACACTTACAAGGTCTTCGGCACCGGCAAGGGCGCCAACTACAGCGGCTACTCCAACCCC
>CANQIH010000027.1 GCA_947624035.1 uncultured Oscillospiraceae bacterium
CGACGCCTCTCCCGCACCCGACGCCTCCCCCGCGCCCGACGCCTCTCCTACGCCCGAGCCCACCCCGGAGCCCACGGCCACGCCTGTCCCGACCCCCGCGCCCGACGGCTGGCATGATGAGAACGGCAAGCGCTATTATTATAAGGACGGGGTCATGCAAAAGGGCCTCGTCACCATGCCCGACGGCGTGCGTTATTACTTCAGCATGACCGACGGCCACATGATGAAAAACGGTCCCGCCACCGCCAACGACGGCAAGAGCTACTATCTGGCGCCCGACGGCCACGTGCTCAAGGGCGGCTGGTACAAAGCCCCCAACGGCAACTACTACTACCTGGCCGTGAACGACGGCCACATCCTCAAGGGCGGCTTCATCACCTACTCCGACGGCCGGAAGTTCTTTGTGGACGCCAAGGGTGTCCGCCAGACCGGCTTTGTGCGCACGGGCGGCAAGCTGTACTACTTCGACCCCGGCAACGGCGAGATGCGCAAGGACGGCTGGTTCACCCTGAACGGCAAAAACTATTACCTTGGCAAGAACGGCGCGGTCCAGACCGGCTGGTTCACCCAGGGCGGCAAGACCTACTACCTGGACCCCCAGGATGGCCACGCCCGTGTGAACGGCTGGATCACCGTGGACGGCAAGCGGTACTCCATGGACGCCAACGGCGTCCGCCGCACCGGCTGGTACACCAATGCCAGCAGCGGCAACACCTTCTATCTGGACCCCGACACCGGCGCCATGGTGAAGAGCGACTGGGTGAAGGTGGACGGCAAGTCCTACTACTTCGGCAAGGACGGCGTGCTCAAGAAGGGCTGGTTCACCGACGGCGAGGGCAAGACCTATTACCTGGACCCCAAAGACGGCCGTATGCGCAGCGGCGGTTACATCGTCGTGGAGGGCAAGACCTATTACCTGGATAAGGAAGGCGTCCTCCGCAAGGGCATGCAGTACTTCGACGGCGCCATGTACATGCTGGACGAAGAGACCGGCGCGGCCGTCACCGACCAGGATGTGACTCTGCTGAGCACCACCTACCACGTGAACAGCAAGGGCGTCATCATGGGCTATGTGACGCCGGCCGGCAAGAAGGCCGCCGCCGTTCTGGATCAGATCGGCTGGGACCTTTACGCGGCTTACAAGTACGCGGCCTCCATCCCCTACTACTGGCGCTGGATGCGGGCCCCCGAGGGCTCCGACCACATGGACTACTACGCCGACTACGGCTTCACCAACAAGCGCGGCAACTGCTTCGTCATGAACAGCATGCTCTACCAGATGGCCAAGATGCTGGGCTATGAGGTCTACTTCATCGAGGGCGGCGTGCTCAACCGCAGCGGCTACGTGGCCCCCCACGGCTGGTGCGAGATCGTGGAGAACGGCGAGATATTCGTGTACGACTCCAACATCTACAACGAGACCGGCGTGAACGGCTTCCGTGTCAAATACGGCAACCCTTGGACCTGGCGCTACTGCACCGCCGGCGGACGGGTCATCCTGACCTCCGGCCGGTAAGACCGGTCCGGCATACAAACGATATCAAGGAGGTTTCCCCATGAAAAAGAACGTACAAAAGCTCTTGGCCTGCCTTCTGGTCCTGGTCATGACCGCGGCGCTGACGGGCTTCACGCTCCGCGGCGACGCTCCCGACGGCGACAGCACGGAGGCGCCGGCCGACGCGAGCCCTGACCGGGCTGAGCTGCGCCCCGACCTGGACGCCGCCGAGCTGGAGGGGCTGGACCTCATCGGCGAGGAGACCGAGGACTGCCTGCGCGTCAAGCTCACCAACGCCACCGGCCAGGACATCACCGCCATCAACATCCGCCCCAGCGACGGGGACGGCGTGTGGTCCGACGACATCCTGGCGGAGGAGGACAGATTTGAGGAGGACGAGGCCGCCGTGCTGTGCGTGGAGGCCGGCGTCTATGACCTGCAGTTCACCTTCGCCGACTGGACCGTGGCCATGCTCCACAGCATGGACGTGACCGACATCACCGAGGCGGAGCTGGACCGGCAGTGGAACGGCCTGCCCTATCTGGTGTACACCAGCGTGTCCACCGGTGAGGAGATCGACACCTCCTCCATCGAGCAGAGCATCGCGGAGGGCGAGATCGCCGCAGGCACCTTCGCCTATGGCGGTCCCACCACGTCTTCCAGCAAGGGCAGCGGCAGTTCCGGCGGTTCCGGCGGTTCCGGCGGCGGCGATAACGGCGGCACTGGCTGCATAGGGGATTCCGGCCTGTTCTGGTGACAGCTTCCATGGAGAGAGATCACGGCCTTGAGTATCTGCGGGCGGTGGCGTGCCTGTTCATCATACTGCTGCACACGGTCTACTCCACCACCCTCATGTACTCCATCCGGCTGAATACCTTCTGGCGCTTCGGCGGATTTCAGGCCGTCACCGACTGCCTCATGTGGGCGGTGCCCTGCTTCGTGATGGTGACGGGAGCTCTGCTCCTGCCGCCGGGGAAGAAGATCGGCTACGACCGCCTCTTCAAGCGCTATATCACCCGGGTGCTGAAGGCCATCCTGGTGTTCGGGGTGCTGTTCGGAGTGCTGGAATACATTTTTAACCCTGAGCAGCGCACCGTTCAGGCCGTGCTTGCTAACCTCTACGAGGTCTTCACCGGGGACACCTGGTCCCACATGTGGTACCTCTACTGCCTGCTGGGCCTTTACCTGCTGCTCCCGGCCTACAAGAAGATCGCGGAGCTGTCCAGTGAGCGGGACATCCTCTATCTGCTGGGGGTGTACGGCTTTTTCGAGGCGCTGCTGCCCCTGCTTGGCATCGGGAACATCCGCTGCGGGTTCTACATCCACGTGTCGTCCATTTACCCCTTCTGGCTGTTTCTGGGCTACTGGCTGCACCGCTGGGGAAAGCGGTACAGCCGCCGGATGTACGGGCTTCTGGCTCTGGGCGCCACCGCCGTCATCGCGGGGGCCAGCCTTCTGCGGACCTGGTACGGCGTCCACGCCCTGGACACGCTTTTCACCTACTCCTCTCCCCTGACCATATTGCAGGCGGCGGGCATCGCGGGCTGGTTTTTCCAGTCCAAAACGGACAGCGCATCCCTTGCCGGAAAGGCCCTTATCAGCATCGACCGGCACAGCTTCGGCGTCTACCTCATCCACATGGCCTACATACGCCTGCTCTACAAGCACCTGCACTTTGACCCCTTCGCCATGCCCCCCGCCCTGGGGGTGCTGATCGTGGTGGCTTTCGCCTTCGTGCTGGCGTACGTCACGGACATGGTGATGAAAAAGCTGCCGCTGTTCAAGTCCATCGTATGAGTACACATCCCACCGGAGACGGCGCCCGCCGCCTCCGGTCTTTTCGTTCCATCGCCGTGGAAACGCTATAATATAGATATCTTCTATAAATTTATATACCTATCATGTTTCCCAATTTGTGTTCCGGCGAAAAGCATTGTATGATATGCGTTGTCACCCCGGAAAACATTTCCAACACGATTATGGAGGTAAACATGAAAAAGGTATTCGCTCTGATCGTGGCTCTGGCAATGGTCCTGAGCCTGGGCTCCATGGCTTTTGCCAGCGGCGATGAGGACTTCCAGTCCGCCATCCTGTTCTGCGGCTCCACGTCCCTCTACCCCATCATCTCCTCCCTGGCCTCGTCCTTCACCGACGAGTACGTGACCTGGGACCAGGTGGACCCCTCCCTGCCCGACAAGAACATCTCCGTCTACGTGGCCCCCGGCGGCTCCGGCGTGGGCGTCAGCGCCGCCATTGACGGCACCGCCGACTTCGGCATGCTGGCCCGTGCCATCAAGGACAGTGAGGTGGAGGCCCTGGGCGAGGACTACCAGTGCTTCATCGTGGCCCGCGACGCCCTGACCGTCTCCGTGAACGCGGAGAACCCCATCTGCGATATCATGGACGACATGCCCACCGAGACCATCCGCCAGATCTTCGCCGGTGAGATCGAGACCTGGGACCAGGTGGACCCGTCTCTGCCCGCGGAGGCCATCAACGTCTACATCCGCGACCTGTCCGGCGGCGCCTATGAGGTGTTCCAGACCGCCGTCATGGGCGACAGCGAGGTCACTGCCGCCGCCACCCAGTCCGCCTCCATGACGGAGCTGGCCACCAACATCGCCGGCGACCCCTGGGGCATCGGCTATGCCGGCTTCGGCGCCTACAACAAGGCCAACGCCGACGGCCAGGTCCTGTTCGCCATGAAGGTGGACGGCATCGAGGCCACCACGGAGAGCATCATCAGCGGCGAGTACACCATCCAGCGGCCCGTGATGTTCGTCACCGGCGACGAGATCTCTGCCTCTGAGCAGGCCTTCATCGACTACGTGTTCTCCCAGACCGGCTACGACGTGGTGGAGGCCAACGGCTACATCCCCGCGTTCGAGGTCGAGTAATAGACCCACACCGCCCGGATACCGCCGCTCGCGGTATCCGGGTTTTTCTGCTATAATCATAATCACGGAAAGCGGGTGATGGTATGAGAAAGGCGCTCCACCTGGCCGGGGCGGCGGTCATACGGCTGCTGGCCCTGGTGACTGTGCTGACGCTGGCCTTTGTGATATACTTCATCATCAGCGAGGCGCTGCCGGTGTTCAGGGACGTGGGCCTGACAGACTTCCTGTTCGGGACCCGCTGGATGCCCATCGCCTACACCGGTGAGCCGTCCTTCGGCATCTTTCTTCATCGCAGGCACGCTGTATGTCTCCTTCCTGGGCATGCTCATTGCGCTGGCGGTGGGCCTGGGGGCGGCGCTGTTCCTCTCGTGCATCGCCTCGGACCGGGCCAGGGGACTTCTGTACCCCTTCATCGACCTGCTGGCGGGGGTCCCCTCTGTCATCTACGGCTTCGTGGGCCTCACGGTGGTGGTGCGGCTCATGATCCGGCTGGGTGTCCACACCGGCTCCTGTGTGCTGGCGGCGGCCATCGTCCTCGCGGTGATGCTCCTGCCCTATCTCGTGAGCACATGCAGCGAGACCATATTGCGGGTCAGGGAGCAGCATCTGGCGGCGGCGGAGGCCCTGGGCGTGTCCCGGTGGTACGCCATCGCCACCATGATCCTGCCGGCGGCCTGGAAGCACATCTGGACGGCCATGATCCTGGCCATCGGCCGGGCCATGGGCGAGACCATGGCGGTGATGATGGTGATGGGCAACGCCAACCTGTTCCCCACCCTCCTGGGCAAGGGGGAGAGCATCGCCTCTCTCATCGCCCTGGAGATGGGCACGGCGGTGGCCGGCAGCACCCACTACCACGCGCTGTACGCGGCGGGGCTGGTGCTGATGCTGCTGCTGTTCGTCATCAACGTGGGCATATCCCTTGTCCACGACCGGCTCATGCGGCAGTAGGAGGTGCGGCTATGCGGCTTTTGTCAAAGGCGGTGAAGCTGTGGGCCATCGCCGGCATGGCGCTGGTGTGCGCCGTGATCCTCTTTCTGTTCGGCTACGTCTTTTACCACGGCGCGTCCACCATCAGCTGGGAATTTCTGAGCCAGCCGCCCCGGGGCGCGGTGCTGGGCGAGGAGGGCGGCATCTGGCCCGCCATCGCCGGGAGCCTCTTCTTCACCGGCACGGCGGTGGTGCTGGGCAGCATCCCCGCCATCGCCTCGGCCATGTACGTGGTGTTCTTCTGTACCAGCCCCGCAGTCAGGCGCTGCGTGCGCATGGTCATCCAGTGCATCTCCGGCATCCCCTCCATCGTGCTGGGGCTGTTCGCCTACAGCCTGCTGGTGCGGGACCTGCAGTGGGGCCGGTGCGTGCTGTCCTCCGGCGTGGCGCTTGGCATCATGATCCTGCCCTTCATCGAGGTCCGGGCGGAGAAGGCCTTCCGGGAGCTGCCCGCCCAGATGATCCTCTCCTCCTACGCCCTGGGCTGCACCAAGACCTACACCATGGCCCACATCGTCCTGCCCGCCACATTGGGGGAGCTGGTGTCCGGCGTCATCCTGGGGGGCTGCTACGCCATGGGCGCCACCGCGCCGCTGATCTTCACGGGGGCCGTGGCCTTCGCCGCCGTGCCCACAGACCTGATGCAGCCGGCCATGGCGCTGCCCATGCACCTCTATCTGCTGGTGGCCCAGGGCACCACGTCCCTGGACACGGCCTACGGCACCGCCTTCGTGATGATGGCGATCATTCTGATCAGCAATCTGCTGGTGACCCTGTACGCGAGAAGGAGGCAGCGCAAATGGAGAGCGTGATGTCCATCCGGGACCTGTCGGTGTCCTATGAGCACAAGACCGTGCTGGAGGGGGTGTCCCTGGACATACCCTCCCGGCGCATCACCGCGGTGATCGGCCCCTCCGGCTGCGGCAAGACCACCCTTTTGCACTGCATGAACGGCCTCATCGGCGAGGAGCCCGGCGCGGTGCGGAAGGGCAACGTGCTGCTGGCCGGCCGGTCCATCGACGCCATACCGCCGGAGGAGCTGCGCCGGCGGGTGGGCCTGGTGTTCCAGACGCCCTCGCCCTTCCCCTTCTCCATCTACCGGAACATGACCTACGCCCTAAAATACTACGGCGTCCGGGACAAGAAAAAGCTGGACGCCGCCGTGGAGGCCAAGCTCACCATGGCGGGCCTCTACGATGAGGTGAAGGACGAGCTGGGCAAGAGCGCCTTAAAACTCTCCGGCGGCCAGCAGCAGCGGCTGTGCATCGCCCGGGCGCTGACCGTGGAGCCGGAGATGCTGCTGCTGGACGAGCCCTGCTCCGCCCTGGACGTGAAGAGCTCCGCCGTCATCGAGCAGATGCTGACGGAGCTGAAAAAGGACTACACCATCGTCATCGTGACCCACAACATCCCCCAGGCCAAGCGCATCGCGGACTACACCGCCTTCCTATACGACGGGCGTCTGGTGGAGTTCGCACCGGCGGAGGAGCTGTTCTCCGCCCCGCGGGAGGAGGAGACCCGGGCGTTTTTGTCCGGCGTCTACGGATAAAGGAGATATACTATCCCATGTTCACCATCGAGATACCGGGCATGAAGCCCATAGACGTCAGCCACGTGGTCCTGGACTACAACGGCACCGTCGCCGTGGACGGCAAGCTCCTGGCCGGGGTGCCGGAGCGCATCGAAAAGCTCCGTCAGGCGGCGGAGGTCCATGTGCTGACCGCCGACACCTACGGCACCGTGCGCCGCCAGTGCGAGGGCCTGGGCGTACAGGTGGAGACCTTTCCCCGGGAGGGCGCCGCCCTGTGCAAGGAGCGGATCGTGAGGGCCCTGGAGGGGGGCGTGGTCTGCGTCGGCAACGGCCTGAACGACATCCAGATGTTCGACGCCGCGTCCCTGTCCATCGCGGTGCTGGAGACGGAGGGGGTCTGCGCGGGCCTGCTGCCCCACGCGGACGTGCTGGTCCGCGCGTCGGTGGACGCGCTGGACCTGCTGCTCATACCGGACCGGCTGCGGGCCACCCTCCGAAACTGAGCACAATAACAGACCACCCCCGGCAGGGCTTCCCTGCCGGGGGTGGTCTCATTGTGCCGCGCTTATGTTCAGGCCTGCTGCTTGAACGCGCCCACGGTGTAGAGGATGGGCAGCACCAGCTCAAAGATGTTCAGCGCGATCTCGGTGGTCCCGGCGTCGCTGGTGAAGATGGACAGCGCGCCCAGAACGCCGAACACGACGAGGATGATGCCCAGCACCTTGCAGGCAGTGATGTGCTTGTAGCCCTTCACGCCCAGGATACCGGCCACCAGGCCCAGGACGATGCCGCCGGCGGAGACCACCAGGATGAGCACGCCCATGCCCACGCCAGCGCCGGCGGACTCCGCGCCCATGCCGAAAGCGGCGCCGATCATGGCGGAACCGGCCAGGAGCGTCACGGCGGCGATGGCCTCCAGCACGATGTAGATGATGCTGACGACCTTCAAAAGAGTGTTGGTCTGATTCACGTTTTCTCCTCCAAATATCTGTTTTTTTTGGATATCTAATGTATTATATCACAGCCCCGGCAGGGGATGTGGTATAAACGGCATGTTTTGCGGTTCCGCCGGCAAGCGGGAGCAAAACGCCTGAAATCAATGTATAATAGCCGCTCTTCGGCTATTATACCCCAAGATGGCAAATTATGCAAGTTTTCGCCGCTTATCCGTAGATATCCGAGCGCCGGGCGGACAGCAGCGGCAGCTGGCGGCGGATGTCCTCCGCCTGGGCCAGGTCGATCTCGCTGACCAGCGCCCCCTCGGCCCGGTCCAGCTGGCCCAGCACCTCCCCCCAGGGGGAGACCAGGATGCTGTGGCCCCAGGACTTGTAGGCGGCCCGCTCGTTCAGCGCGTCGGAGGTCCCGGCGTAAAAGCACTGGTTGTCCAGCGCCCTGGCCCGGAAGGTCAGCTCCCAGTGGGCCGGGCCGGTGGTGCCGTTGAAGGCCCCCGGCACCAATATGAGCCGTGCCCCCGCCAGGACCATGGCCCGGGCCAGCTCCGGGAACCGGACGTCGAAGCAGATGCAAAGGCCCATTTTCCCGAACTCCGTGTCGAATACCGTGACGCCGTCCCCCGCCGTCAGGGTGTCCGACTCCCGGAACCGCTGGCCGCCCCGGACGTCGATGTCGAAAAGGTGCATCTTCCGGTGCTTGGCGATCTGCCGCCCCTCCCGGTCAAAGACGTAGGCGGTGTTGTACACATGCCCCGCCCCGTCCCGCTCCGGCACGGACCCGGCGGAGAGGTATATCCCCCAGGTCCTGGCCAGGCCGCTCAGGGCCTGCCAGGTCTCGCCCCCCTCCGGCTCGGCATACACGGGGAACATGGCCGTGTCGTAGGGGCAGTTGAACATCTCCCCCAGGCACACCAGGTCCGGCCTCTGGTCCATGACCCCGTCCAGGGCCATGGACAGCCGCCGGAGGTTGTCCTGCTTGTCCGCCCGGACCGTGAGCTGCATCTGGGCTATCTTCAGCTTGTCCTTCATCGCACGCCTCCGCTCACAGCACGTCCACCTGGCACATGGCCATGGTCCGCAGGGCCGCCTGGTGGCTCTCCGGGGTCACCCCGGCGCAGGCCGCGGCAATGACATGGACCGGTGTCTCCGGCAAAAACGCCTTGACGAGCAGGGCGTTCGACACAACGCAGATGTCCGTGCACAGGCCCACCAGGGTGATGTCCAGCGCCTCCCGCTCCGCCAGGGCCGCCAGCTTTTCCGCCAGGGCCACGGAGCCGAAGGTGGGCTTGTCGATGATCTCCGCCCCTCCCAGGGCCGCCGCCACCCGGCCGTCCAGCTCCCAGCCGGGGGTGCCCTTCACGCAGTGGACCACCGGCAGCTTTCTGCCCTCCTGGGTGTTCAGATAGTCCGCCGGGTGGGTGTCCCGGGTGGCCAGCACGTCCCCGGCGGGATATTTTTTGATCTCCTCCACCACCCTATCCACGATGGCCTGGGCCTCCGCCGTGCCCAGGGCGCCGTCGATGAAATCCTTTTGCATGTCAATGACCAGAAGCAGCTTTCTCATACCATGACCTCCCCGTTTTTTCCCATTATTCCCCATATCCTGGGAAAAGTCAACCCCCGCGGCGGCGGTCCCGAAAAACCGCGAAAAAACCTCTTCCCTTTCTGCCCTTTGGGGGATATACTGTAGAAAAACTATCGCCATACGGAGGGACGCACCATGGAAAAATGGACCCGCGCACTGTATCAGCCCAACCTGCCCCTGACGCCGGAGGGGTATGTGACCGTGAGCCCCGCCCACACCGAGCTGGCCCGCCGCGCCGCCCGGGAGGGCATGGTGCTGCTGAAAAATGAGGGCGGCCTGCTGCCCCTGGCCCCCGGCTGCCGGGTGGCCCTGGTGGGCAAGGGCGTGTTCGACTACGTCCAGGGAGGCGGCGGCAGCGGCGAGGTGTACGCGCCCCGGACCTGGGACCTGTACGACGGCATGAAGGAGGAGGGCGTCAGCGTCTTCGAGCCCCTGTGCGGCTACTACCGGGACTACGTGACCGCCCGGTACGGCGCCGGGGACGCGCCCGGCATGATGGCCGAGCCCCCCGTACCGGAGGCCCTGCTGGCCCAGGCAGCCCGGGAGACCGACGTGGCCGTGGTCGTGCTGAGCCGCTTCTCCGGCGAGGGCTGGGACCGGTCTGACGCGGAGTTTGAGGGGGAGTTCAACCCCTGGCCTCACGAGGTGTCCATGCCCCAGATCGCCGGTCGCATCTTCCCCCGGGGCGACTTCTACCGCACCGACGCCGAGACCGCCATGGTGGAGGCCGTGTGCGCCGCCTTTAAAAAAGTGGTGCTGGTGCTGAACGTGGGCGGCCCGGTGGACGTGTCCTGGTTTGCCGGGGACAGCCGCATAGGCGCGGCGCTGCTGGCCTACCAGGGCGGCATGGCAGGCGGCTGGGCCGCCGCGGAGCTGCTCACCGGCAAGGCCTCCCCCAGCGGTCACCTGACGGACACGCTGGCCCGGGACCTGGAGGACTGGCCCGCCGTGGCGGGATACCACGAATCTCCGTATTATGTAAACTATACCGAGGACGTCTACATGGGCTACCGGTACTTCGAGACCCTGCCGGGGGCAGCGGACCGGGTGATCTACCCCTTCGGCTACGGCCTGACCTACACCGGGTTTTCCATCGAGCCCATCAGCGCCGGGGAGGCCGGCGGGACCGTCACCGTCACGGCCCGGGTGACCAACACCGGCGCCCGGCCCGGCCGGCAGGTGGTCCAGCTCTACTACAGCGCCCCCCAGGGCAGGCTCCAGAAGCCCGCCCGGGAACTGGCCGCCTTCCGCAAGACCGCGGAGCTGGCACCCGGTCAGAGCGAGGATGTGACCCTCTCCCTGGACATCTGCGACATGTCCAGCTTTGACGATCTGGGCAAGATCCAAAAGTCCGCCTGGGTGCTGGAGGCTGGGACCTACCGCTTCTACCTGGGCGCCTCCGTCCGGGACGCCGCGGCCCTGGCCTATACCTGGGAGCAGGCCAAGGATGAGGTGGTGGTCCAGCTTTCAAGCCGCCTGGCCCCCTCCCGGCTGGAGAAGCGGCTGCTGGCGGACGGCACGTACGAGCCCCTGCCCGCCGGGGAGGACGTGGACCCCAACGAGGACGCGCTGCCCCGGATGACCGCCGGCACCGAGGAGGGCATGGACCCCGGGCGGCGGGGCCGGGAGCGGCACATGCTCATCCACGCCCTGGCCGAGGGCGCCCGGCCGCTGATGGATGTGGCGGAGGGCAAGCTCACCATCGACCAGTTCATGGACCAGCTGCCGGACGAGGCCCTCATCCACCTGGTGGGCGGCCAGCCCAACACCTCCGTGTCCAACACCTTCGGCATGGGCGACCTGCCGGAGTACGGCGTGCCCGACATCACCACCGCCGACGGCCCTGCGGGCCTGCGCCTCCGGCCGGAGACCGGCGTGCGCACCACAGCCTTCCCCTGCGCCACCCTGCTGGCGTCCAGCTGGGACCCGGCGCTCACCTGCGCCGTGGGCGCCGCCGCCGCGGAGGAGGTCAAGGAGAACAACATCTCCGTCTGGCTGGCCCCGGCGGTGAACCTGCACCGCTGCCCCCTCTGCGGGCGGAACTTTGAGTACTGGTCCGAGGACCCCCTGCTCGCCGGCAAGCTGGCCGGCTCCATGGTCCGGGGCATCCAGTCCCGGAACGTGGCCGCCACGGTGAAGCACTTCGCCTGCAACAACAAGGAGATCAACCGCAAGCAAAGCGACTCCCGCCTGTCCGAGCGGGCCCTGCGGGAGCTGTACCTGCGGACCTTCGAGATCATCGTCCGGGAGACCCAGCCCTGGGCCATCATGAGCTCCTACAACATCATAAACGGCCGCCGGGCCTCTGAGAGCCGGGAACTGCTCACAGACATCCTCCGGGACGAGTGGGGCTATGAGGGCCTGGTGATGACCGACTGGTGGAACCGGGCGGAGCACTATAAAGAGGTGCTGGCCGGCAACGACGTCAAGATGGCCTCCGGCTACCCTGACCGCCTCCGGGCGGCCATGGACAAGGGCGTCCTCACCCGGGCGGACCTGCTCCCCTGCGCCCGCCGGGTGCTGGAGCTCATTTTGAGGATCGACTGACGTCATCTCCACAGTTCCATCTTGTGCCGGGACCATATATATGGTATAATTATTATATTATATTTGTAATCTGCCACTATTTTCCCCAGCAAATACGCGGTCAGAAAGAGTAGAAGAGCCATGTATTGCATGAAATGCGGCGCAAAATTCGAGGGGAATTTCTGCCCGAATTGCGGTGAGGCGGCCTATATCGCCCCATCCGTATCATCTGTCGAGATGACATCCAGGCTGTCAGGCGGGGCAGGCAGCCTGAGCGGGACCAATGGGACTGACGGGACTGACGGGTCTGTGGGGACCTTTGGGACCGGCGGGTCTGTGGGGACCTTTGGGACCAACGGGACCGGCGGGTCTGTGGGGACCTTCGGGACCGGCGGGTCAGTCGGGACCTTCGGGTCCATTGGGGCCGCACCGGCGCCCGCGGCGGCCAAGCCGGCCAGCAGCGGGACCCGCGCCCCCCTGATCGTCCTGATCATCCTGTCGGTGATCCTGGCCGGTCTGACCGCGGCGACGTTCCTCGCATACCGGGACACGTCGGCCAGCTACATCGCCCAGGCCCAGGATGACCAGGGCGGCAAGGGCCGCGCCGGAGACGCGGGCGATACATACGGCCCGGTGCTGGAGAGCGCGCTTCCCTCCGGCGAGTGGCGCTTCGTCTGGGAAACAGAGGACCCCGAGCTCGCGGGCGAGGACGCCCGGGGCGTGGAGTATACCGCCCGGCACAGCTATGCCGGCGGTTCGGAGAACGTCTCCGTCAAGTTCAAGGTGTGGAAGGACCTGGGGATCGTCCAGCCCACGGTATACGCAGATGGGACCGCCCTGGAGGACGGCGTCATGGACGTGGTCCTGGACCGGATGTTCGCGGCCCACGGCGGCGGCAAAGAGGCCGAGGCGGCCCGTGACCAGCTGGACCGGCCCCTGGAGGACGTGGTGGGAGCATACCACATCGACAACGCCCGGAAGGGCACCGCGGCTGGGTACAGCCGGCCCTACGGCGATCTGCTGAGCGCGGCGCTGCCCTCCGGCGATTGGGCCTTCTCCGGGGCGGAGACCGTGACGTACACCGCCAAGAGCGCCCGCGACGGCGGGACGGAGACGGTGCAGCTGTCCTTCGCCGGGGACCCGCCGGAGAGCGCCGTGCTGCGAAGCATCTCCATCGACGGCACAGAGCTCACGGAGCAGGAGATGCAGGCCGCCCGGGAGATCATCTTCTCCGCCGGGGAGAGAGGCCAGCCCGCCGCCTCCAACGGGACGTCGCTGTCCGCCGCCATGGCCGAGCGCTTCATATGCGTCTACCGGGATGAGGTCTTTGACGGCTTCCCCGACATCACCCACGACGACGCCTTTGGCACTTACTTTGAGGGCGGCCAGTGGAGCTATGCCGGCGGCACGGTGCAGTACGACGCGAAAAACGTCTATGACAGCGGGGACGCCGACGACGTGTCCATCCGCTATACGCCGGACGGCGAGGGCGGCTATACCACGGACGTGTACATGAACGGCGGCAAGCTGGACAGCGAGGAGGCCGACCTTCTTCTGAACGACACCGTCAACTACTACATCTACTCCAAGGAGGATGAGCTCCCGGATTGGTGCTCGGGCATCTATTACGGAGACGACCAGCAGAGCACGGTGGAGTTCTGGTCGCCGGGGTACTTTGAGATCTACCTCTACGAGCTCACGGACATCTATGACTGCCTGGGCTATCTGCACGACGGGAAGGTGGTCTTCCGGGGCGAGACAGATGACGGCACCGTCAGCGGAACGCTGTCCCATGACGGCTCCGACCGCCTGACGCTGACCATCACGGAGACCTCCTCCGAGGTCCTGGATACGGGCAAGGTCATGGACTTCTACCCGGAGCAGGTCCAGGAGGAGCCGGAACCGGAACCGCCTCAGGTCCAGGAGAATAACAACAGCGGCAGCAATAGTTCCTCCTCCGTAAACAACAGCGACCCGCTGATCTACTTCATCGAGCACAGCGACACCCAGTATTTCTCCTCCGACTACTTCATCGGCTTCAATGAGGACAGGTGCACGCTGGCGATGAACGGCATCTACGCCCGGTCCGGGCGCATGTTCCTGAACAGCGACCTGCAGCAGTACTACCTGCAGTTCGACTGGTACTATCCCCTGATCCCGGCCGCTGAATTCACGGAGTATTACCTGAACGACTATCAGATGCGGAACATCGACGCGCTCCTCCGGTACGAGAGCTACATGGGCTATTGACCTGCGGCCGCCCACCGGCACCGTTCAAACATCACATTATCATCCTGAAATGGGGGTATACGATATGGCATTTTTTGAAAACGTCGGCAGGAGCATCAAGGGCATGAAGGACACCGTCACCGAAAAGACGAAGGACCTGACGGACATCACCCGCCTGAACAACCAGATCGCCGCCGCGGAAAAGCAGGTCGACAAGCTCTTTGGCACCGTGGGCCGCATCTACTATGAGAACCACAAGCACGACGAGGCCCCCGAGGCCGCCCCGCAGATCGACGAGCTCAACGGGCTGTTCGCCCGCATCGCCGAGGCACAGGAGAGCATCAAGAAGATCAAGGGCGTCGGGAAGTGCCCCAACTGCGGCGCGGACGTGCAGCCGGGCGCTCAGTTCTGCAGCTCCTGCGGCCAGAAGATCGTCCAGGCGCCCCCCGCCGGAGCGGCCGGTATATGCCCCAGCTGCGGCGCTCCTTTGGAGGCCGGCGCGGCGTTCTGCTCCAACTGCGGCACGCGGATAGGGGCGGCCTCTATGGATGCCACGATCGTGCCGAAGCCCGCTCCGGAGCCGGCGGGGTTCTGCCCCAGCTGCGGCGCACCGCTGGAGCCGGATATGATCTTCTGCGTCAACTGCGGCGCCCGTGTGGAAACGCCCGCGGAGGCTGCGGCAAAGCCGGACGCCCCCGTCCAGGAACCGGATATCCCCGTACAGGAGCAGGATGCCCCCGCCCAGGGAACGGAGACCCCCGCCCAGGAGCAGGAGACCCCTTCCCAGGGGCCGGAGACCACTGTCCTGAAACCGGAGCTGGATCTGGAGGCGACGCAGGCGCCGTTTACGCATCATTTCTGATGCCGTACCTGAACAGAAAAAGCCACCGCTTTGGAAGCGGTGGCTTTTTGCTGGTTTCTTTTGCGCCTTTCGGCGCGTCATGGTTTACATGAGCCCGGCGGGGTCGGCGTAGGGGATGTCCAGCGCCTCGGCCACGGCCTCGAAGGTGAGCTTGCCCTTGTAGGTGTTCAGGCCGCTCATCAGGCAGGGATCGGCCTTGCAGGCGCCCTCCAGGCCCAGCTTGGTGATCTGGATGCCGTGGGCCAGGGTGGAGTTGACCAGCGCCTCCGTGGAGGTGCGGGGCACGCTGCCGGGGATGTTGGCCACGCAGTAGTGCATGATGCCGTCCACCTCGTACACGGGATCGGCGTGGGTGGTGGGATGGCTGGTCTCGAAGCAGCCGCCCTGGTCGATGACGATATCCACCAGCACCGCGCCCTTCTTCATGATCTTCAGGTCCTCACGGGACACCAGCTTCTGGCACTCGCGGCCGGGGGCCAGCATGACGCAGCCGATGACAAGGTCGGCCTTCTTCAGCGCCAGCAGCAGGTTGGCGCGGCTGGAGTACAGCGTGGTGATCTGGGTGCCGAACACGTCGTCCAGATAGGCCAGGCGCTGGTGGTTGATGTCCAGCACGGTGACCCGGGCGCCCATGCCCACCGCCATGCGGCAGGCGTTGATGCCGGCGTTGCCGCCGCCCAGGATGACCACGTCCGCCTTGTCGCAGCCGGGCACAGCGCCCAGCATGACGCCGCGGCCGCCGTAGGTCTTCTCCAGGTACTTGGCGCCCTCCAGCACGGC
>CANQIH010000028.1 GCA_947624035.1 uncultured Oscillospiraceae bacterium
GACTTCCCCCAGCTGTTCAGCACCGCCACGGTCCGCACGCACCAGGGCTTATGTCCCTTGATGGAATCATAGAGTTCCCGGAACTCGTCACAGACCGTCTGCACATAGTCGATGAACTCCGGGAACTGGCAGGCAAGTTTCAGATAGCCCCCGTAGCCGATGCGGTCGATAGGCTTGCGCAATATGGCCCGCCGGGCCGTGAGCCAGTTCTCCCTTGCCTCCCGCACCGGGTCCCCCCCGGGGTGGAAGGTGTCCGGGAAGAAATAGGGCAAAAACCGTCCCTCGGTGTATTTCACCCCGGGGATGTCGGATATGAGCCGCAGCGTGGCGCCGTTGCCCACGCTGCCCACCACCGCGTCCAGGCCGATGGAGGCGAATTCGTCCATGTATGGCTCCGTGCCGATCCAGTGGTCCCCCAGGAACATCATGGCCTCCTTGCCGTACTCGTGGGTGATGTCCACAAGCTCCTTGGCCAGAGCGGCCACCTCCCGGCGCTGGAAGGCCATGAAGTCCTTGTATTCCTTGGACGGCACGCGATACTGATTGTTGTAGTACCCCTGGTCCACGATATACTCCGGCCGGAAGGGGTATCCCACTTCCCTCTGGAACCGCTCCAGGATGTAGGGGCTCACGGAGGCGGAGTAGCCGTACCAGTCCACGTACTTCTCCCGCTTCAGCTCGTCGAACACCAGGGTGAACTGGTGGAAGAAGGTGGTGTAGCGTATCACGTCCACATAGGGGTGCTCCTGAATGAACTTCCGCAGCCGCTCCAGGGAGTAGGCGTGGGTCTTGGGCTGGCGCACGTCGAAGGTGATCTGGTGCTCGAAGTCCTTCCAACCGTTGGTGACGGCGTTATACATGTGCACCGGGTCCCAGATGAGGTATGCCAGAAAGCTCACGGTGTAGTCGTGGAAGGGCGCGGGCTCATCGATGACCACGCAGCCGGTGCCGCCGTCGTAGCGCCACCGGTCCGGGCTCAGGGGCTGGCCCGTGGTCCGGTCCATGACCTCCCACCAGCGGCGGATGTCGTCCCGGTCATTGACCGCCATCAGCTCCTGGCTCACGCCCTGCATCAGGGGAATGGCCAGCGGCCCCTCCCCCGCCGTGTGAAAGCCGGTCATGATGTAGCACTGCTGCCCCTCGTCCGGGTTGGCTTTGGCCCAGGCGTTGTCCTTGCGGGTGGTGTAGTAGGTGGAGTATATCTTCGCGTCAGCGTCCCGAAGCGCGTTGGGAAAGCCCGTACCGTCGCAGTCCCGGATGGCGTCGGCCCCCCAGCGCTCCATGATCTCCAATGTCTCCGGCACCACGTCAAAGTCGGTGGGGATGGTGACCCGGCCCTTTCTCTTTTCCATAGCGATGCTACCTCCCGGCGCTGGAAATTTCTGAGTGCGCCACCAGTATACACCCGTCCGGGCCAAATACCAAGGGAAAAAACATGGACCGGCAGCGCGCCGGCCCATGTGGCTCATGTCCCGCCCCCGGGGTACATCATGCCCGTGTTGTCGATCTCATAGCTGCCGGTGAGCAGAAGCTCCGACACCGGCACGATGTCATAGCCCTCGGACAGCAGGTATTCGATGATGCCCGGCAGCGCCTCCGGGGTGTGCTTGGCAGCGTTGTGGAAGAGGATGATGCTCCCCGGCGACACCTTGGAGATGACCCGCTTGCTGATGTCCTCCGCGCTCAGATCCTTCCAGTCCAGGGAATCACCGTCCCACGCAGAGGAAAGGCCGCGCATCATCCGGCTTTCCGCCGCATAGGGTGTGACGGGAGGGGTGGACATGACCATCGAACACAGGCATCCCGCGCCGGATGAACGCCGCCCGCCGGAGGAGCGGCTGCGGGAAATCAGGGAGCAGTGCGTCCGGGCGCTGGCGGCCCTGCAGCAGAAAAAGGAGCCCAGCTGATGGCCTGCGCCGTATACGCCCGCCAATCGGTGGAGAAAAAGGACAGCCTCTCCATCGACGGGCAGATCGAGCTGTGCCGCCGGGCGGCGGGCGGGCCGCTGGAGGTGTACAGCGACCGTGGATACTCCGGCAAGAACACCGCCCGGCCCGGCTTCCAGCGGCTCATGGCCGACGTGCAGTCAGACCGGGTGGAGAAGCTGTACGTCTACCGGCTGGACCGGTTCTCCCGGTCCGTGGCCGACTTTGGGCGGCTGTGGGAGACCCTTCAAGCCCACCGGGTGGAGTTCGTGTCCGTCAGCGAGAGCTTCGACACCTCCACCCCCATGGGCCGGGCCATGCTGCACATCATCATGGTGTTCGCCCAGCTGGAGCGGGAGACCACCGCCGAGCGTGTCCGGGACAACTATTACCGCCGGGCCAGCCTGGGCCACTGGCCCGGCGGCCCCGCGCCATACGGCTATGCAACGGGCCGTATGACAGACAGCGAGGGCCGCTCCCGCCCTGCCCTGGTCCCCGTGCCCGAACAGGCGGACGCGGTGCGCCGCATATTCACCGAGTACGCCCGGGATGGCGCCACGCTGGGCACTCTAGCGAAGGAGCTCAACGTCGAAGGCGTTCCGGCGCCCCGCCGCGGCAGCTGGGACAGCGTGGCCATCTCCCGCCTGCTCCGCTCCCCCGTCTACGTGATGGCCGACCAGGACATCTACCTGCACTACCAGACCGCCGGCGTCCGTATCGCCTCCCCGCCGGAGGATTTTGACGGCGTCCACGGGCTTCTGCTGGTGGGACGGCGGGACCGGGCCAAGACCGGCGCGCAGGAGCCGTCACTTTCCGTTCTGAACAGCGCGGGTCTGGTCCCCTCCTATCTGTGGCTGACCTGCCAGGGAAAGCTCGCCCGCAACCGGCAGATCAAAAACACCGGCAGCGGCACCCACACCTGGCTGTCGGGCCTATTGAAGTGCGGCCGCTGCGGCTACAGTCTCAAGGTCACGGAGGACAGGTACCGGCGCTATGTCCACTGCAGCGGCCGGTATAACCTGGCCAAATGCACGGCCAAGCACCAGGTCGATCTGGACGGGCTGGAACGGGCCGCGGCGGAGCAGATACAGCGGCTGTGGGACGCCTGCCCAGGCGAGGCACCGCAGCCGAGGGCCGGCGAGGCCCAGGCGCGGTTCTGTGAACTGGACCGGCGGGAGGACATGTTGCTTGACGCCTACGCCCAGGGGGCCATGACGCAGGAAACGCTGAAGCGGGCGCTGGCCAGGCTGGAGCGGCAGCGGGAGGCGGCGCTGGAGGCGGAAAAGCGCGCCGGGCTCCGCCGCAGGGAGCAGGAGCCGTTCAGCTTTGACCGCCTCTCCTTTGAGGAGAAAAAGGCGGTGGCCGCACGGTTCATCCGGCGCATCGAGGCGGACGGAAGCCGCGTAATCATCCACTGGAACGTATAGGCCATACATAAAGACATCCCCGGCGGGAAGCCGGGGACGTCTCACATTGTTTTGCATGTCTTATCTGCACTTGCCGCGGCGGCGGATGAGCACCGCCAGAAGGGCGCCGGAAAGGCACAGCACCATGAGCCAGGGCAGGATGGCCGTCTCGTCGCCGGTCTTGGGCGTGGGCTGTCCGCCGACGGCCGTGGCCGCTGCGGGAGCAGCCGTGGGCACGGGGGTGGGCGCCGCCGTGGCGGCAGGCGCGGCAGTCGCCGTGGGCTCTGGGGTGGCTGTGGGCTCCGGCGTGGCCGTGGGCACGGGGGTGATCACAGGCTCAGCCGTCGGCACAGGCGTGGCGGAGGTCCCGCCGCCGCCAACGCCGCTGTCGGGCCCGTCGCCGATCACAGGACCGCTGCCGTCGGGGTCGGTCACCGGCACCAGCTTGTTCATAGCGTCCTCCAGCTGTGCTCTGGCCGTCTCCCACTCGGCGTCATCTGCCTCGTCGTCCATCAGCACTTCCTCTGCGGCGCGGATGGCCTGCTGGAGCGCGGCGTAGCTGTCCGCCGTGTAGCCCGCGGCGTCGTATGCCTTGGCCTTCTCCATGGCGCTCACCAGCGCGGCACGGCCGGCGCGGACAAGACCGCTCACAGCCTCCTCAAGCTGGGCAAGGGCCTGCTCCAGCGCCTCGTCCGTGGCGCTCTCATCCGCCAGCAGGGTGTTGGCGTTGTCCACCGCGGTCAGCAATACGCTCCAGCTCTCCGGGGTATAGAGCTTGTCGAACTCGGGGTTGCCGTAGGTCTCGGAGACGCTGTCCACGGCGCTCTGCAGCTTGCTCCTGGGGTCCGCGGGCTGTTCGTCGCTGCCGCTGCCGCCTCCGCTGCTGCCGCCGTCGCCGCCGCCGTCCGGCGCCTCGGGCGTCTCACCGGCCAGGAAGACGGTCCTGTCCACCATGCGGCTGCCGTAGACGATCTGCATAGCGCCGGTCTCTGGCAGGGACACAGCCCCCATGTCCGTCACGCCTGTGATGACGCCCAGGGCAAGCTCTGTCTGGCCGGGGGCCATCAGGGGCGCGGCGCTGGCTATGTAGATGGTCAGCGTCACGCCGGTCGCGCTCTGCTCGGTCATGCGGCCCGAGAGGCCGCCGCTGAACGTGAATCCGGGCGTGCTGCCCTCCGGCACAGTCAGCGTCAGCTGCATCGAGGACACCTGTTCGGCGGCCATGCGCGCGGAGACGAGCGTCACGGTCCCGTCACTGTCGATGCGGATCGTATCCTGACCGGCAGCGCCGTCAGCCAGGGCCTGTGTGGCCGGCAGGAACAGTACCGCCAGCGCCGTCACGAGAAACAGCGCCGCCCAGAGGGCTGTATGAAAACGCTTGATCATGGTCCTCGCTCCTTCCTCTCTCGTCTCAGCCCACAGCGTGATCGTTGGAGACCACGCTGTGGCTGTTCTCAATGGTGATCTGACCCAGGGGCTGCGGCACGGTCACCAGCAGGGAGTCGCTCACCAGCCGTTCGCCCTCGTTCGTCTGGGCGTCGTTGACGCGGTAGAGCTCCGCCCGGACCATCTGGGGCACTGTGAAGCCGCCCAGGACATCAGGATCGAGCCAGTAGATCCACGTGCCGTCTGTGACGTCCTGGATGCTGCCGCCGGTGGGGATGTCCGCCAGGATGATCTGGCTGGCGTTCAGGCTGCCGCTGGCGTCCAGACCGCCCACCACATTGCCGTCCTGGTCGAAGAGCATGACCACGTTGTAGGCGGCGTTGCCCTTGTAGCTGCCGGTGAACACCAGGGAGCCCCGGCGGATGACGTCGCCGTCACCGTCGCCGTACTTGAAGTCCGCGGCCAGGTAGCCGATGGCCGCGCCGCTGTCCTCTGCCCGGCGGAAGTCAACGTTGTCGCCCGTGAGACCCAGGACCCGCAGCTCCGCGATGGATACTGTGCCTCCGGCGGCGCCCGTCAGGTGCAGGCGGATGGCATCGGCGGAATAGGTGCTCACGTAGGGGGTGCTGTCCCCGTCGCCGGGCTTGCTGGGGAAGTAGACCGTGGCGTCGCCGGTAAGCTTGCCGCTGTACACAGGCATCCACTCGCCGTGCTGGCGCACGTCCACGGTGTAGCCGCCGATGGGCGACTCTCCGGCCACGTAGCCGAAGCCGGTGATGACCTGCTCCTCGTGGAAGTCCACCTCGATGCAGGCGCCCTCCCCCACGACCGCGGTGTACACAGTCTCCACCTTGCCGTCCACCGCCAGGGTGGCCGGGTCGGTCTCCACGACCTCGGGGTCATACATGTTGGTCTCCGTGCTCTTGATGGGGGCCGCCTCCAGACCGTAGGCAGTCACAGTCCAGTGGGCGCTGTCCAGGTCGCCCCTGTGCTCGATCTTGACGGTATTCGTCACGGCCGCGGCGGACCGGTTCAGGTACTGGTCCACCAGCGTGACCTCATAGGAGACCGCCCGGTTGTTCATGGCGTAGATCACGTCTGTGAACGTGCTCTCCGTGGTGAAGCCCACAGTCTTGCGCTCCACCCGGCCGCCGGAAACGGTCCTGCGCACGATCTCATAGCCCAGGATCTGGTCCGCCGGCACCGTCTCGTTGGGCGTGACGGTCACGGTGACCTTGTTCGCCTGGTTGGCGTCCACAGACGCCGCCGCCGACGCGATGGCCGCCGTATCGCCGGTCTCGCTCAGCTTGCTCGCGCCGCCGTGGCTGATGGTGTAGCGGCGGGAGTCGTCGCATACATAGTAGATGGCGCGGGTCTCCTCGGGGAACTGGCTGGCATAGGCGATGGTGCCCTCGTCGGGGGTCTTGCCCCAGCGGACGAAGAAGTCCAGGATGTTCCGCCCGGCCGCGGCGCAGCATAGGCGCATCAGGATCTGGTCGCTGCTGGCGCCCTCCAGGGTCAGACCGTTGGGTGCTTTCTTGGGCGAACGGGCGTAGGTGTCCACTCTGGCCCAGAACAGATTGGCCAGCTGGTCCGCATAGCTGTCGTATGTCTTGAAGTTGTAGCCGCTGTCGTAGGCCAGGTGCAGCTGCCAATACATGCCAAGCTGCGTGAACACGTTGTTCGCGCTGCCCGTGGTGCCGCTGGTGACCTTCTCGTACACCTTGGGATACTCGAACCGGACGCTGCCGTTGGTATCCTGGGCCTGGGCCAGCACGGCGAAGTAGTTGTTGGTGACCTCGGCGATGGCGTAGCAGCCCTGGTTGATATCGTGGCCGATCTCGTGGGCGATGCCCCAGCCGAAGTAGCTGCCGCTCTGATAGAGCCCGCTGGCATCCGCCGCCACGCCGCCGCATCCGGCCATGTCGTCCGTCTCGTTCCAGCCGATGCCGATGTGGTCGCCGGAGGCGTACATGAACGCGCCGGAGAACATGCGCTGATAGCGGATGTTCAGGTGCCGGTTGGGTATGCGGTCCACCGCGTCCTCAGCGGCGGCGTTCAGTCCCTTGTGCTGGTAGAACAGGTGCATCATGTTCTCCATGGCGTTGAGGGAGGCCAGCAGCCGGGAGGCGTCGCCGCCGCAGCCGGCCACGATCTGCTGGGCCGGCAGGGACAGCATCATGGTGTCCAGCATGATGTCGCTGGCGCCCAGGATACAGGTGCTGTTGTCGAACGGGTACTGGACCTCCTTGCAGTCAGAGCCCAGGTGCTTCTCCTCGTGGGCAGCGCTGATATTGGCCGCGTAGGTCCCGAGCTCGGCGAGATAGGCCGACACCCTATTCAGCCGCTCACCCTGGTCCGCCACCTTATAGAGGTCCAGGACGGGCACGCTCACGCCGCCGCTGACACGCACAGCGTAGTCGTCCGCCGTGCTGGCGCCGCCGGTGTACTGGACGTACAGCGCGCCGCCGGACTCCACGCCCGTGGTGGTCCAGATCTTCGGGATCTGTATCTCGTTGGCGCCCACCTTCAGCGTCGTCAGCACCTTGCTCATGGCGCTGGCCTCGGCGTTATACTGTGTGGCCACCAGCTGCAGGTTGGTGCCGCTGCCGGTCTTGGCGTTGCCATGGCGCACATACACCGTGATGTTCTCACCCGCCGCCGCCGTGACGCCCAGAGGCTGCCAGGCGTTCAGGCCGCCGAAGCCGTGGTCGTCGCCGCTGCCGGTGATGCCGGTGTGTATCTTGGTCACCTTGCCGAGGAACTGGTCGTTGTAGATCTGCCAGGCAGTATCCCACTCCTTGAGAAGCTGGGCCCTGTCGGGGTTCACCTCGCCGAACTCGTCCACAGAGGTCTCGATGCGGCTCTTGAGCTGCTCCAGCTGCTCCTTGGTGACGTCGTCCTTCAGCGTCATGTGCAGTTCGTCGGCATACAGGTCCATGATCTCCCGCTTCAGGGAATCGTACTTATAGAAGTATACCTCCGAAACAGATATCCGGTTGTTCCCGGCCCAGTACCGGGCCGCGCCGATCTGGATGGAGGTGGCCTGCACCGGCTCGGGCAGGCGGATGAAGAAGTAGGTGCGCCCAGCGGCGTCCATCCTCTTCTCCGAGCTCATGACGTTCCTATCCAGATAGTGCTCCACGCCGGAGGCGTCCCACCACTTGACCTTCACATAGGTGTAATCCATGCCCGCGTCCACGCTCATCATGCCGATGGTGTCGATCTCGTAGGCCGCGTCGAAGGTGTACCGCAGGCCCAGGTGGGCGCCCAGGCTGCCGTTGTAGCCGCCGTCGTCCCAGGTGGCCCGGTCATAGTAGGAGGCGGGGTCGCCGTCCACCGTGCCCCAGGCGGTGCCGCCGGCGTCCTGGGGACTCTGGACCATGACGCCGCTGTTCTGGATAGCGGACTGGATGTGGTAGGGGCCCGGCCGGCCGTTCCCATCCCGGTTGATCAGATTGAAGCGGGACATCTCGGGCGGATCCAGCGTGACTGTGGTGGCGGCGGCGTGCATGGACGGGTCGCTGTCGCCAAAAGCGTTCTTGCCGACCACATACACCTCGTAGGTGGTGGGCTTTGTGCTGTCCAGACCTGTGATCGCGTAGCTGGTCACCTTTTTCAGCTCGATCTTCGTGTACTCCGGCGCGGTCTCCTCCTTATAATAGAGATCGTAGGAGTCGGTGTCCTTCATGTTCTTCCAGGTGACCGTGACGGTCTGATAGCTGCCAGTGGCCTTCACGTTGTCCGGCTTGTCAGGACGGCCCGACGGCGTGGGCATGGCGGTCACGGCCTCGGAGAGGCCGCTGGACCAGCTGCCGTTGACGGAGCGGACCTGGATCGAGTAGGTCAGGCCGTTGACGACCTCGTCCTTGTTGAAATTCGTGACGGTCAGGCTCGTGCCGGTCAGGGAGAACTCCTCCGTGACGCCGGAGGTGCCCTCGCTCACGTAGGCCACATACCCGGTGATGTTGGTGCAGGGCGTCCAGGACACTGTGAATTGACGGCTCCCGTTGGTCACGGCGAGGCCCTGGGGGATGCTCAGCTCCGGTTCGGGGATACGGCTCTTCATGCCGTTGACGAACTCCACCTGTGAGATAGAGGCAAGGCTGGTCTCCGCGCCGTAGACGCCCGTGATCTTCAACGTGA
The DNA here is from genome assembly GCA_947624035.1 of uncultured Oscillospiraceae bacterium. GTDB lineage: Bacteria > Bacillota > Clostridia > Oscillospirales > Oscillospiraceae > CAJOIG01. The sequence goes on from CANQIH010000028.1 coordinate 8,864, forward strand.
CCCGCTTCACGGCCTGTTGCCTGCCCAGCTTCACGATAAATCCGCCGGCGCCGTCAGATTCCACCTCCACCGGCGGCACGGCGGCGGCAAAAGCCGCGTCCACAGAGGCGGTCTGGATCTCCGTGCCCAGAACGCCGTGCAGGACCGTTCCGTCCTCGCACTCGATGTCGATTTCGCCTCCGGTGATGTTCGTGTCCGCCAGGACGATGGCGTCCGTGGTGGTGTCCGCCATGCCAAACGAGACCGCTACCGGCTTTTCAGCGGAGATGGCCGTGCCGTCCTGGTTGCCCAGGGTGGCAGCCACGCCGTTATCCGTCAAGATGTTCTCCAGGCCGGTGACCGCCGTGCCCTCGTCCGCCATGGCCACGATAGCGCTGGCAGGGATAAAGTGCTCCACCGTGGCGGTCATGCTCTCGCTCAGAAAGACCTTGGCCAGGCGCTCGGCGTCAGCCAAGTTCGTGACCTCGTCGCCGTTCAGGTCTGTGAGCGCGGACACAGTCTTCCCGGAGACAGCGCCCATGATGGCCTCACTGTCCGCGGCGTCCAGACTGCCGCTGCCGTCCACATCGCCGTACAGCAGTACGCCCGGGTGGGGCATGTCTGCCGTGTAACCGGCCAGCTGGCCGATGGTCAGCTGGATCAGGGCGCCGTCGCGCTCCTTGATCTCGATGCCGGACTGAGTATAGGGCACGAAGCCGGGACCGGCCACAGTCAGCGTATAGGTGCCGGCCGGAAGGTCGGTAAAGCTGTTCCGCTTGCCCGTGACATCCAGCGTGTCCAAGGTGGCGCTGTATCCGCCGGTGCTCAGCGTGGCCGTGAGCACGGGGCTGGCGCTCCCCAGGGAGACCGCGGGCCGTACGGAGACGTCCAGCTGGCCCGTGATCGGGCGGATCAGGGCGGCGGAGGTCAGCGCCGCGTAGTCGCGGGGCTCCTCGCTGGGCTCACCGGAGGGCTCCATGCCTGTCTCCTCGGGCAGCGGCGTCTCGCTGGCCTCCGGGACCGGCGCCGTATCCGTCTCAGGCGCAGGGGCAGGCTCCCCATCGGTACCGGGGACATCCTCAAAGCCGGGGACGTCCTCGGGGGCGGGGACCATCTCAGACCCCGTGTCCTGCTCAGGGACCGGCGTCTCCGCGGGCTGGGTCTCCGGCTCGTCCGTGAGCTCCCCGGCCCCGTCATAGGCGGGGTCGCCCTGGGGCATCCCCTCCATGCCGCCGGGCACGTCCGGTTGGACATAGTCCTCCCAGACCGGCGTATCGCCCAGCACGCCGTCCCCCTCTGCCGCCGCGGCGGCGGGCACGGCAGCGCCGAACATCAGCATCAGCGCCAGCATAAACGAGATCGCTCTTCTCATGGCTGCACCTCATCTCTTATCGACCCGTTCGACCGGATCGTTGCTCTTTCGTACCCTGTATTTTATCAGGTTTACCATAATCATGCAACACTTTTGTTACGTAATCTGATGATTTTTCGTAATATTTGTAAACTTTGTAAATCCCCTCCGTTATCGTTTTCCAGGTCCTTCCAACAACATGTCCGGCCCGGCTCAAAACCGCGCCGGACCGGACCTTTCCGCTGCGTGGGACGGCTCCACGTTCCACTGGATGGGATACATGCCGAGGCCGCCCACCGATGTGATGACCTCGTCGTCATACTCCCCGTAGGGGCAGCGGAACAGCTGCACCTCGCCGCCGGTGATGGCTGTGATCTTCTCGCTGCAGGCGGTGACCTCGTCCTTGATCTGCTTGGCGGACAGCTTCGCCATGTGTGGGTGGGTGTCGGAATGGTCGCCGATCTCCATGCCGGCGTCCGCCAGGGCCTTCACGCTCTCCGGGTACTTATCCACCCACTGCCCCACCAGAAAGAAGGTGGCCCGGACGCCGTACCGGTCCAGGATGTCGATGAGCGTCTGGGTGTCCTCGTTGCCCCAGGCGGCGTCGAAGGTGAGGCTCACGGCCTTGTTGTCCCGCTGCACACAGTAGATAGGCAGTTCCCGGGCGGACGCCGACACCCCCACGAGCTTCGGGCTGTTCACGGTCCAGAAAATAGCGGCCACCGCAAGCACAAGGGCCATGGGCCCCAGCAGCTTGCGGTGTCTCTTTAGCACATTTTTGAAGTTGTTCACAGGATAATATGTACCTCCCCCTGTTTTTGGTACATACTATGTTCTCTCCTGTCGCAATATGAACCGTGTCACAGCGCGTAGATCAGGATGGCCAGCAGGTGCAGCACACTGCCCGCCACCACGAACAGGTGGAACACACTGTGCATATAGCGGCGCTTTTTGCCCATGCCGTAGAGCACCGCGCCCACCGTGTAGGACACGCCACCCGCCAGGATGAGCCAGAAGCCCGGCCAGCCCACGGCCTCCAAGAGCAGCGGGGCCTTGAAGATGATGGCCCAGCCGATGCCGATGTAGCAGATCATGGAGAAGACACGGTAGCGCCGCAGGTCGATGGCGGTCAGCACCATGGCCAGGATGGTCAGGGACCAGACCACGCCGAACAGCACCCAGCTGGCCGCCGGGTCGATGGGCCGCATGGCGCTCAGGAGCAGCGGCGTATAGGTGCCCGCGATGAGAAAGTAGATGGTGCAGTGGTCGATCACCTGGAGCACCCGCTTGCCCATGCCCGCGTGCAGGCCGTGGTAGACGCTGGACATGGTGTAGAGCAATATCATGGCCGCGCCGAAGATAGCGCCGCCCACCACGCCCCAGCCGTTATGGTGCAGCGCCGCCCGCACCACACACAGCACCAGCGCCGCGATGCCCACGGCTCCCCCGGCGATGTGGGAGACCATGTTGAATATCTCCTCGCCCTTGGTGTAGTCCGGCAGCTCCCGGTCTCTGAGTTTTGTGCGCTTCATGCGTTTTCCGCCCCGTACATGGCGTCGTAGTAGTCCCGGTACGCCCCGCTGGTGACGTGCTCCACCCAGGCCGGGTGGTCCAGGTACCACCGGATGGTCTCTTCTATGCCCTGCTCAAAGGTGTAGGCAGGCTTCCACCCCAGCTCCGACGTGATCTTCCCGTTGTTTATGGCATACCGGCGGTCGTGGCCCGGCCGGTCCTGCACATGGGCGATCAGGCTCTCCGGCTTGTCCAATGCCCGCAAGATCAGCCGCACGATATCCAGGTTGGCCCGCTCGTTGTTCCCGCCGATGTTGTACACCTCACCGGGGCGCCCCTTATCCAGCACCGCGCAGATGGCCGCGCAGTGGTCCTTCACGTGCAGCCAGTCCCGTATCTGCATCCCGTCCCCGTACACCGGCAGGGGCTTGCCATCCATGGCGTTGTGTATCATGAGCGGGATGAGCTTCTCCGGGAACTGGCAGGGGCCGTAGTTGTTGGAGCAGCGCGTTATATTCACCGGCAGGCCGTAGGTCTCGCGGTACGCCCGCACCACCATGTCCGCCCCCGCCTTCGATGCCGAGTACGGACTGTTGGGCGACAGCGGCGTGGTCTCCGTGAACAGGCCCGTCTTGCCAAGAGCGCCGTATACCTCGTCCGTGGAGACTTGGATGTACCGGACGCCGGGTCTGTACTCCCGGGAATACTTATCCTCCGGGGCCAGCTTCCAGTGGTCCTTGGCCGCGTCCAGCAGCACCTGGGTCCCCACCACGTTGGTGGTGAGAAAGAGCTCCGGCTCGACGATGCTCCTGTCCACATGGCTCTCCGCCGCAAAATGGACCACCGTATCAAATCCGTACTCGTCAAAGAGCGCTCGGACCGCCTCCCGGTCCCGGATGTCGCCCCGGACAAAGGTATAGCGGGGGTCTTTTTCTATGTCCGTCAGGTTCTCCAGGTTCCCCGCGTAGGTCAGAAGGTCATAGTTCACCACCTGCCGCACGTCATCCCGGTTCTCCAGTACGTAGTGGATAAAATTGGACCCGATGAACCCCGCGCCGCCGGTGACCAGCACGTTTTTCATAGGTCGTTGCCCTCCGCGATCTCCTTCAAATACTGGCCGTAGGCGGTCTGCATCAGCGGCTCCGCGAGGCGCAAAAGCTGCTCCCTGTCGATGAACCCTCTCCTGTAGGCGATCTCCTCGATGCAGGACACATACAGCCCCTGCCGCCGCTGGATGATGCTCACGAACTGGGACGCCTCCTGCAGGCCCTCATAGGTGCCCGTGTCCAGCCAGGCCATGCCCCGGAAGAACTTCACCGCCCGCAGCTGGCCCCGGCGCAGGTACTCCTGGTTCACCGCCGTGATCTCCAGCTCCCCCCGCTCGGATGGCCGGATGTGCTTTGCGATGTCCACCACCTGGCCGTCGTAGAAATAGAGGCCCGGCACGGCGTACTTGGACTTGGGCCGCTCCGGCTTCTCCTCCAGGGACAGCACCCGGCCGTCCCTGTCGAACTCCACCACGCCGAAGTCCGAGGGGTCGTGGACGGGATAGCCGAACACCACGGCCCCCTCTTCCACGGCCACCGCCTTGCGAAGGAAGGAGGAAAAGCCGCTGCCGTAGAAGATGTTGTCCCCTAAAATCAGGGCCACCCTATCCCCGGCAATGAACTTCTCGCCGATGATGAACGCCTCGGCCAGACCGTTGGGATGTTCCTGCACGGCGTAGCTGAACTTCATGCCAAGCTGGGAGCCGTCCCCCAGGATGTCCTCGAAGATGGGGATATCCCGGGCGGTGGAGATGATAAGCACCTCCCGGATGCCGGCTAGCATGAGGGTGGACAGGGGGTAGTAGATCATGGGCTTGTCGTATATGGCCAGGGCCTGCTTCGACACGCCTTTTGTTATCGGATAGAGCCGTGTGCCATAGCCCCCGGCCAGGATGATGCCCTTCATATGTCCCGCCTCCTGTTGCTGGTTATCGTTGGCATTATACCACATCCCCCGCAGGGGGCGTGGTATAAACGGCATGTTTTGCGGTTCCGCCGGCAGGCGGGAGCAAAACGCCTCAAATCAATGTATAATAGCCGCTTTGCGGCTATTATACCACAGGCTCCCAGCAGTTTACAATACGCCGTCCCCGCTGCCCGCGGCGGCGAAAAATGACGCTCCAGGTTGTCAACTTTTGTCAACTCGGGTCAAAGGCGGTCAAAACTGGAGAAAAACGGCGCAAAACGATTTAATGTATAGTTGCGTAAATCATTAAGGGGGATGATTTCATGCGGGAGATCATGCAGATGGTGACAGAGATCAGCGGGCGGCGAAACAAGAGCTGCTATTACGTCCTTTGCCGCGCCGTGTATGCAGCCCGCGCCCGCCAGCCCGGCGACATGCAGATGAAGACGGTCTGCGCCTGCGTCAAGAGCGACACCGGCATGTCCGCGCCCGCCGTGGCCAAGGCGCTGTCCCGGGCCGCCGACGATATATGGGACAACGGCAACCACAGCAAGCTGGAGGAGATCTACGGCCGTCCCATCCTGGAACGGCCCTCGCCGAAGGAGCTGGTCAACGTCCTGGCCCAGCACGTCTGGAAAGAATAACGCCGTGGACGGCGAGGTCCATTACAGCCTCGTGCCCTGCGGCTGTACGGGGCGATACGGCATCATGGCCCTGGAGCTGGACACGGGCCGCTGCGCCCTGGCCTGCCCCTTCAGCGGCAACCTTCTCTCCGCGCTGGAGACCGTGCGTCGGCTGAATGAGATGCAGCTGCCCATCGCCGCCTTTGAGCAGGTGTTTCTCCAGGAGCCGCGTCCGCCCGAATAAAAAACTTCGCGTCCAAACAAGAGAGCTCTTGTTTGGACGCGAAGCTGTGTCTGTGCATATCACTCGCCCTGCCAGGCGCGTATCTGCCGCCGGAGCCAGTCCTCCCAGGCCTCAAAGCCCTCGCCGGTCTTAGCGGATACCGGGAAGATGGCGAGATCGGGATTTCTCATATGGGCGTACTCCACGACCTTGTCCATGTCGAAGTCGAAATAGGGCAGCACGTCGGTCTTGTTGATGATCAGCGCGTGGCACACCTCGAACATCAGCGGGTATTTCAGGGGCTTGTCGTGGCCCTCCGGCACGGAGAGGATGGCCACGTTTTTGCTGGCGCCGGTGTCGAACTCCGCGGGGCACACCAGGTTGCCCACATTCTCCAGCACCACCAGGTCATAGTCCTCCGCGCCGATCTCCCGGAGGCCCTGCTCCGTCATCCCGGCGTCCAGGTGGCACATGCCGCCGGTGTGGATCTGGATGGCCCGTGCCCCGGCGGCGCTGATGGCCTCCGCGTCCACAGTGGAGTCGATATCCGCCTCCATGACGCCGATGGCGAACTCGCCCTTCATGTCGCCGATGGTCCTTGCCAGGGTGGTGGTCTTCCCCGCCCCGGGCGAGGACATGAGATTCACGAGGAAGGTCTTCTTCTCCCGCAGCTCCCGGCGGATACGGTCCGCCTCGGCGTTGTTGTCGGCAAAGACGCTCTGCTTCACCTCGATGACTTTGACTCTATCCATTTGGCTCCTCCGGCTCAGGGACCTCGATCTCCTTGATGAGAAATTCGTTTCCCTGCAATAGGTAGGTGTTGCCGCCGCCGCAATATGGGCATGTGCGCCCGTACTGGACGGTGGCGTATTCTTTTTCGCAGTCCCGGCACCAGGTGACGGCGGGGATGGGCTCGATGACCAGTTCCGCGCCGGCCGTCAGCTCGTGCTTGGCGGACGCCCACTTCCAGCAGTCGGTCAGGTAATGGGGGATGACCGATGACACCTCGCCCAGCTGGAGCGTGACCCGGTCGATCCGGGTCACGCCGTTTTCCTCAGCCACCTTTTTCAGGCTGTCGATCACGTGGAACACCACGCCCAGCTCATGCATTTTGGTTCTTCTTGCCGAACTTGATGTGGATGGCCTGCTTGGCGGCGTAG
>CANQIH010000029.1 GCA_947624035.1 uncultured Oscillospiraceae bacterium
CCGTCGATGATGAGCATCTTCCGGTGGTCCCGGCAGTTGAGGGTGCCCTTGATGAACAGCAGGGGGTTGAAGGGGGCGACGCGGATGCCCTTCTTGGCCAGGCCCTCCGCGTTTTTCCAGGAGTAGGTGCCGATGCTGCCCAGGTCGTCGTACAGCACCCGCACGTCCACGCCCTGGGCGGCCTTCCGGGCCATGATGTCCACCATGGAGTCCCACATGAGGCCGTCCTCCAGGATGAAGTACTCCACGAAGATGAATTTTTCCGCCTTCTCCAGCTCCTGGAGCATCACGGGGAACATGTCGTCCCCCAGGGGGTAGTACACGGCGGAGCGGTTGGGCCGCAGGGGGAAGCCGGTGGCGTCCTGCACCGTGCGGAAGGTCTGGGCGGCGCGCGGGTCATCGGCGGCCAGTCCGTCGTAGAGGGGGGCGGTGTCGCCGGTCAGGGCCGGCAGGGGCTTGGCCTCCGCCAGCTTTTTCTGCAGGGGCTTTGTGGTGCGCTTGTTGCCGAAGATGAGGTACAGCAGCGCGCCGGGCAGGGGCACGGTGAGGATCAGCAGCAGCCATATGATCTTGTAGGTGCCCTCGTCCTGCTTGGTGATGATATACAGGACGAATATGAACGCGGATATGGACAGCACGAAGCTGATGGCCCCGGACCAGGGCGCCAGCCAGGAGAAGAGGATGGCAAGCCACAGCAGCTGCAGCGCCACGGCCGGGAGGATGATCAGTACGCGGCGGATGATCTTATTCATGGTATCGCCTCACCTGGTATTTTTCAGTATTGTAGACCTTTTGAAACAAATTCGCAATATGCCAAAGACCTGCCGCGGCAAATTGTATAAATCGACGGTTTTATCGCGGTTTTTTTGGTGATACCATCCAGAATTGTTAAATGATTACAATTTGTTCTCGCTTTTTTGGGCGGGGAACTGTAAAATAAAGGAAATCCATAACGGCAAGGAGGCATACGATGCATCTCACACCTGAGCAGCAGGCCCTGCTGGACGGCAGCCAGGGCGAGGTCATGGCCAAGGTGGTCAAGACGCTGGTCATGTACGGCGAGACCTTCGGCGCGGAGCGGATGACGCCCGTCACCAGCACCTACGGCCACACGGTGATCAGCTTCGGCCTGGGGGTCATGAAGCCCATATACGACCTGTACGACACCATACTGGACGCGGGCATCCCCGCGGGACAGAAATTCACGGCGGACCCCCGGCCCCTGGACCCCAACGTCCCGGCGTCGGCCCTGGAGAACCTGGTATTCAAGCGGTTCATGTACAACCAGCAGGCCCGGTATGAGGCGCAGCTGAAAAGGCTGGGCGTCACCGGGGACGACGGGTACACCTGCGCCTGCTACTTCGACGAGGTGGGCAACACCCCTAAGCGGGGGGACGTGCTGTCCTGGGCCGAGTCCTCGGCGGTGGTGTACGCTAACTCCGTCATCGGCGCGAGGTGCAACCGCAACTCCGGCATCATCGAGCTCATGGGCTCCATCGCCGGGTTCGTGCCGGAGTTCGGCCTTCTGACCGACGAGGGGCGCAAGGCCACCTGGGTGGTGGAGCTCCGGTGCAAGACCAGACCCGAGCCCCAGCTTCTGGGCTCCGCCATCGGCATGAAGGTGATGGAGGACGTGCCCTACATCCGGGGCCTGGACAAGTGGCTGGGCACAGAGCTCAATGACGCGGCCAAGGACTACCTCAAGGACTTCGGCGCGGCCACGGCCTCCAACGGCGCGGTGGGCCTCTACCACATAGAGAACCTGACGCCGGAGGCCAAGGACCTGGGCGAGGACATCATCGCCCAAAACGCCAAGTCTTTCGTGGTGGACGACATGGTGCTGGAGCAGACCCGGAAGAACTACCCGGTCATCTGGAAGGACCCCGATGTAGCCCCCAAGCTGTGCTTCGTGGGCTGCCCCCACATGTCCCTCAGCCAGCTGAAGGATTGGACGGACGCGGTGGAGGCGGGCCTCAAAGAGTCCGGCCGGGACCAGGTGGCCATCCCCACAGTGTTCACCGCCCCTGTGCCGGTGATAAAGGAGTTTGAAAAGACGCCCTACGCCGCGCGGCTTTCTAAGACCGGGGTGGTGGTGAGCTACATCTGCCCGCTCATGTACATGAACAACCCCCTCTGCAAGAGCAAGGCGGTCATCACCTCCTCCAACAAGCTGCGCACCTACACCAGCGCCCGGTACTATACCGAGGCGGACATTTTGAAGCTCATCACCGGGAAGGAGGCCGCGAAATGAGGACGTTCCACGGACGGGTGGTCGTGCCCGGGACATGCACGGCGGAGGCTCTGGTGAGCCGGGGCGGCTTCAACACCCTGGCCAGCTACCAGATGGCGCTGATGTTCGGCGACAAGAAGGTCAAGTGCGGGGACCAGAATAACCCTGACATCTACAAAAAGCCCATGATCGGCAAGGCCCTGTGCCTGCCCATGACCATCGGCTCCACCACCGGCGGCATGGTGCTGTACGCCGCCTGCTCCCTCCATAAGCAGCCGGCCTGTATGCTCTTCTCCAAGCACATCGACTCCCTGGCGGCCTCCGGGGCCATATTGGGGGACGTGTGGACGGACCAGAACATGCCCGTCATCGACCAGCTGGGGGACGAGTTTCTGGAGTACGTACAGACCGGCATGAAGGTCACGGTGGCCGCGGACGGCGCCGTGACCGTGGAATGAGGAGGGGACAGGATGGATAAGAGATACGAGCCGCTTTTTACCCCCTGGAAGATCGGGAACGTGGAGATCAAAAACCGCATCGTCCAGTGCTCCATGGGCGGCACCAGCCTCTTCGGCTGGCTGGAGCCCTGCCACTTCGACAAGGAGGCCGCCTACCACATCCTGGAGCGGGCCAGGGAGAACGTGGGTCTGGTGCTGCCGGGGATGCAGTGCGTCCGGGACACCATGGGCCGCCGCTGGCTCTATAAGAACAAGAAGATGTTCCGGGACCTGGCCGAGTGGATGCCGGAGTTCCACAAGACCGGCGCCAAGCTCTTCGTCCAGTTGGCGGCGGGCTTCGGCCGGTCCATGGCCATCAACGACCTCATGGTGAAGATGCTCCAGCATAAGGCCCTGGGCACCGTGGCCAAGCCCTTCCTGGACATCGAGTACGCCTGCGCCTCCGCCTCCGCCACGCCCAACCGGTGGTACCCGGCGGTGAAGAGCCGGCCCCTCACCGTGGAGGAGATACAGGAGATGGTGGAGGCCTTCGGCTTGACGGCCAAGCTTTTGCAGGAGGCCGGGGTGGACGGCATCGAGGTCCACGCGGTCCACGAGGGGTATACCCTGGACCAGTTCACCATCGCCAACATGAACTTCCGCACGGACCAGTACGGCGGCAGCTTTGAGAACCGCTACCGTTTCCCGGTGGAGATCGTCCAGTGCATCCACCGCTACTGCGGGGACGATTTTCCTGTGTCCCTCCGGTATTCGGTGGTATCCAAGACCAAGGGCTTCGGCCAGGGGGCCGTGCCCGGGGAGGAGTTCACCGAGTTCGGCCGGGACATGGCCGAGTCCGAGCGGGCCATCAAGTACTTGGAGGACGCGGGCTACGCCATGTTCAACTGCGACAACGGCACCTATGACGCCTGGTACTGGTGCCACCCGCCAGTGTACATGGAGAAAAACTGCAACCTGGCCGAGGTGGAGCACATCAAGAAGTTCACCACCGCCCCCGTGGTCTGCGCCGGGAAGATGGACCCCGCCACCGCCGCGGCGGAGATCGCCGCCGGCCGCCTGGACGCTATGGGCACCGCCCGCCAGAACCTGGTGGACCCCCAGTGGGTCACCAAGCTCATGGAGGGCCGGGAGGAGGACATCAAGCCCTGCATCAACTGCCACAACGGCTGCTTCAACTTCGCCAAGTCGAAGGACACGGCCAACACCCAGGACCTGATGGACGCCCTGCACCTGGCCCGGTGTGCCCTGACCCCGCCCACCATGCAGCACAATAAATATAAGCTCGTCCCCACCCAGAGCCCCAAGAGGGTGGCCGTGGTGGGCGGCGGCATCGGCGGCATGGAGTGTGCCCTGGTGCTGGCGAAACGGGGCCATGTCCCCGTGATCTTCGAGAAGGGCGTCAAATTGGGCGGCCTCTATATCACCGCCTCGGCTATGAGCTTTAAGGACGCGGACAAGCGGCTGCTGGCCTGGTACGACAAGGAGCTTCAAAAGGCCGGCGTGGAGATACGGCTCAATACCAACATAGAGGACACGGCCAGCCTGCTGGGGGACTTCCAGGAGGTCATCATATGCACTGGCTCCGTGCCCAAAAAGCTGCCCATCCCCGGCTTTGAAAAGACCAAGACCTTCACGGAGCTGCTGCTGGGGGATGACCCCGGGGACACCGTGGTGTTCCTGGGCGGCGGCCAGTCCGCCTGCGAGGCGGCCTACGAGCTGAGCCTCCAGGGCAAGCACCCGGTCATCGTGGAGATGGCGAACGACCTCATCACCGCCCCGGGCACATGCCTTGCCAACAGCTCGTTTTTGCGGGACGTGCTGGCCTTCCGCAAGGTGCCGGTATACCTGGAGTCCACCATCACGGACATCCGGGACGGGGCCGTCACCGTCAAGGGCAGGGACGGCAAGACCTTCGAGGTCAAGTGTGACAGCGTGGTCAACGCCGTGGGCTTCGACCCGGCCCCCGTGGCCGCCAAGGGCGCCCATATCCACAAGGCCGGCACCTGCGTGGCCTGGGGCAACCTGAGAAACGTGGTCTGGAACGCCTGGGACGTGTGCATGAAGATATGAGGTTGCGCCGGGCCCCTGGCCGTGGTATGATGGGAAAAACCATCATGCGGAGGTGCGGCTATGAAGCTGGATATGAGCGTGTTTGAAGCGTTCGCGGACGATTGGGCCCTGGTGACGGCGGGCACAGAGGGCAGCTATAACACCATGACCATCGGCTGGGGCGGCCTGGGCACCCTGTGGGGCAGGCCCGCCGCCACGGTGTACGTCAAGCCCGTCCGGTACACCCACAATTTTTTGGAGGCGAACGGCCGCTTCACCGTCAGCTTTTACGACGGGCAGTACAAGAAGGCCCTGGGCGTCCTGGGTTCCAAGTCCGGCCGGGACGGGGACAAGGTGGCCGAAGCCGGCCTCACGCCCCGATACTTGGACGGGGCGGTGACCTTCAAAGAGGCGAAGCTGACCCTCCTGTGCCGGAAAATATACCGCCAGGACATGGATCTGGCCGCCATGCCGGAGGACGTGCGGGCGGCCTACTACGCCAGCGAGGCGCCCCACACCATGTACGTGGGCGAGGTGCTGGAGGTCATCCAATAAGGACCAAACGAAAATGCGGCAGCCGAATGGCTGCCGCGTTTTCTGTCTATTTCGGTTCTACCTCGTAGCGCCGGAACTCCTGGCCGGAGAGGGTCTTCCAGATGAACAGACTGCCCTCCCAGGTCATGTAGCTCCGGGGACTGCCGCCCCGGGGCTTTCCCACGGAGCCGGGGTTGAAGCTCAGCAGGGTGGGGTAGCGGACGGAGGCGGGGACGTGGGTGTGGCCCATGAGCAGGATGTCGCCCCGCTCCATCCCCGGGGGCCAGCTGGACTCGTTGTATATCTTCCCGTGGGTGGCGAACACCGTGCGGCCGCCGGGGCCCGGAATGGCCGCGTAGTCGTCCAGATCGAAGGCCAGCATGTGCCGGTGGGCGGAGCTGTCGCAGTTGCCGGCCACGGCGGTGATGCTATCCGCCATGGCGTTGAGGCTCACGGCGATGGCCTCCTTGTCCTCCATGGAGCCGCTCTCCAGCAGGTCCCCCAGCAGGAGCAGCCGGTCCGCGCCCTCCCGCTCATAGGCCTCCAGCAGCCGGGCGCAGCTTGCGGCGGCGCCGTGGATGTCCGACGCGATGACCCATTTCATGTGTCCGCACTTCCTTTCTCTCCGGCGATAAGGGCCAGCTTTTCCGTCCGGGTGAGCCGCTTGATTCGCGCCTCCCGGGCCATGGCCTCCTGCTTCGTCGGGTATGTCTCGTAATAGACCAGCTCCACGGGCCGCCGGGAGCGGGTGTACTTGGCCCCGGCGCCGCCGTTGTGGGCGGCCAGACGCCGGTCCAGGTCGTTGGTCCAGCCGGTGTACAGCGTGCCGTCCCGGCAGCGGAGAATGTAGGTGTAGTTCATGAGACGATTATAAACGCAGAGCGGCGAAAAATCAACGTGTCCGTGACGGGGTGGGCATATCGCTGCAAAAACACCGCCGGAGGGGGACGCGGCCTTGGCGCTTTATCACATTGCAATCAAAAAGGGAATCTGATATGATTTACGCAACACTAAAAACCTAGTAATGAGGTGGAAAATCGTGGAAAAGATAGCCGTCGCCACCGACAGCAACAGCGGCATCACCCAGGCCGCGGCCCAGGAGCTGGGCGTGAAGGTCCTGCCCATGCCGTTTTATATCAACGGGGAGCTTTATTACGAGGACGTGTCCCTGACCCAGGAGCAGTTCTACAAGCGCCTGGACGAGGACGCCGACATCTCCACGTCCCAGCCGGCGCCGGGCGACGTGACGGACATGTGGGACGGCCTTCTGAAGGACTACGACAAGGTCATCTACATACCCATGTCCAGCGGCCTGAGCGCCTCCTGCCAGACGGCGCTGTTCATGGCGGCGGAGGAGCCCTACGCCGGGCGGGTGTTCGTCATCGACAACCAGCGCATCTCCATCACCCAGCGCCAGTCGGTGCTGGACGCCCTGGAGATGGTGGAAAAGGGCATGACGGCTGAGGACATCGCCGCCGTGCTCATGGCGGAAAAGCTGGAGGCCAGCATCTACATCACCGTGGACACCCTGAAATACCTGAAAAAGGGCGGCCGGGTCACGGCGGCGGGTGCGGCCTTGGGCGCGGTGCTGAACATCAAGCCCGTGCTCCAGATCCAGGGCGAGAAGCTGGACGCCTACGCCAAAGTCCGGGGCTTCAAGGCCGCCAAGCAGCGGATGCTGGACGCCATGGAGAAGGACATCACCCAGCGCTTCGCCGGGCAGAAGGTCCACCTGGCCGCGGCCTACACCTGCTCGGCGGAGGAGGCGGAGGAGTGGCGCCGGGAGATCATGGACCGGTTCCCGGGCTACGAGGTCCACATGGACCCCCTGTCCCTCAGCGTTTCCTGCCACATCGGCAAGGGCTCCATGGCCATCGCCTGCAGCCGGGAGATCAAGTTGTAATAAAGACCGGAATATGATTTGTAAAAAAGACCTGGGTATGATATAGTATGGGGCGCCTGCCCGCCGACGCGGCGGCAGGCGCTGGCTCATATTTAACGGATGGGAGCGTGTGCGCCTATGGGGTCCGGCAATGAGAAAAACGCGGCGCTGTCCGCCCGATATGAAAAGCAGGCGGCGGCCTTTTTCGCGAAGGTGGACGGGCCCGGCCGGGCCGCCGACGCGCTGTTCGCCTGTCCCGGGGACGAGCCTCTGACGGCGGAGGAACGGGCGGCCATCGACGAATATTGGGGGAAGTACGCCTTCGCCTATCCCCATATCGACTACGATTCCTTCCGCACGTTCAAAAACCGCTGGGGCCGGTTCGATGTGCGCCACTGCCCCGGCAGCGTGCACCAGCATTACTTCCGGCAGCACGAGGCCAACGCCGCCTATACCGTCCCCTTTGGCAACAAGACCCTGATGGAGTACTTCTACCCCGACCTTCCCCAGCCGGCCACGCTCTTTCGCCGGATGGACGGGTATTGTTACGACGGGCAGTTTCAGCCGGTGACCCTGCCGGAGCTGGCGGAGGCCTGCGCCCGGCGGCTGGAGGACGGGGAGGACCTGGTGCTGAAGCCGGGCTTTTCCTCGGGCGGCCGGGGCGTGCGCCTGCTGACCCGGGCGGACGCGGACCCGGCGGCGGTCCGGGCGGCCGTGGCCAAGGGCTTTCCGGGCCAGCAGGCCTTCGTGGTGCAGAGGGCCGTGCGCCAGAGCCCGTTCATGGCGGCGCTCAACCCATCGTCCGTGAACGTGCTGCGCGTCACCACCCTGGTGCGCGGCGGCGTGCCCGTGCCGCTGGCGGCGTTGCTCCGGGTGGGCGCGCCCGGTGCTGTGACCTGCGGCTTCCGGCCGGGCGGCGCCGTCATCGGCGTGGACCTGGCCACAGGCCGGTGCCAGGACTGGGCCCTGAGGGGTGACATGCAGCGCGTGACCGAGCTGCCCGGCGGCGCACGCCTCGGTGAGGGCCTGACGGTGCCGCGGTTCGGCCGCATCCTGGACATGGCGGCGGCGGCCCACTGCCGCATCCCCTATCTGCGGCTGCTGAGCTGGGACGTGGCCCTGGACGAAAAGGACGGGCCTGTCTTCATCAAGTGCACGCCGAAGGGGGAGATACAGCTCCACGAGGCGGTGACAGGGCCCCTGTTCGGCCCTTATATGGACGAGCTGCTGGACCAGTACCTGGGGGAGCGGTTTTTCATCCGCTTTGCCCATGAGGGCTGGGTCTGCCGGGAATACGGCGACAGGGTGGAGGCGGAGACGGCCCCTGACCCGCGGGCGGCCCGCCGCCTGCCGGACACCCTGCGGGGCAAGCCCGTGGTCCGCGCGGAGGCGGCGCCGAAAAAGACAAGACGGAAGCGGCTGGAGAGCATACGCTTTCTGCGGCGGGTGCTGAAGGGCCGGGCCTATGACATGGCCATGCGGGTGCTGACGGAGTGGAACCGGAGGAAAAAGAGCCGGTCCCCGGCCAGCCGCTGACACCGGGCGGCAGAACTTCACAGGAGGCGGCGTCAGATGGACGGAAACGAATGGCGCGAAAAGCTGCAAAGGGAGCGGGACCAGTACTATCTGGAGGTGAAAAACAGCCGCTGGACGGACGAGACCTTCGCCCGGCCCGACGACGAGCCTCTGACGGCGGAGGAGACCGCTGCCGTCGACGCTTATTGGGGGCGGTACAGCTTCGCCTACCCGGAGATCGACTACAAGTCCTTCCGCACGTTCAAGAACCGCTGCGGCCGGTTCGACGTGCGCCACTGCCCCGAGGCGGTGCGGAAGGTGATCTTCAAGCGGTTCTTCTTCAACAGGGACTACGCCTTCGCCTGCCAGAACAAGGGACTCATGGACTACCTGTACCCGGACCTGAAAAAGCCCAGGACCTTCCTGCGCCGGCTGGACGGCTGGTTCTACGACGAGGCGTTCCGGCCGGTGAGCCGGGAGGAGGCGGTCAGTGCCTGCTGTGAGCATGTCCGCGAAAAGGGAGACCTGATCGTCAAGTGCAGCGGCATCAGCGGCGGCCACGGCATCGCGTTCCTCACGGCGAAAAACGCGGAGCCGGGGCACGTGGGAGAGCTTTTGGACGGCGGGTTCGCGGGCAGTTCCCTGGTGATCCAGGAGGTGCTGACCCAGAGCCCGTTCATGGCGGCATTCAACGCCTCGTCCGTGAACACGGTCCGCATCTCCACGCTGCTCTTTAAGGGAGAGGTCACGCCGCTGGCGGCGCTGATCCGCGTGGGCGGGGCCGGCAGCGGGGTGGACAACTGGTGCTCCGGCGGGTCCCTGGTGGGCATCGACATGGCCACGGGCCGCTGCCTGGACTGGGCGCTGGCCAACGACCGCACCCACCTGTCCAGGCTGCCATCCGGCCTGGACCTGGCAGAAAAGCCGCTCTTTGTGCCCAATTTTGACAAGCTCAGAGAGCAGGTGACCCGGGCCCATTACCGCATGCCGTATATCAAGCTCATATCCTGGGACATGGCCATCGACGAGACGGACGAGCCGGTGTTCATCGAGTGCAACTTCGGCGGCATGATCCAGATCCACGAGGCCACCACCGGGCCGGTGTTCGGGCCGCTGATGGACCAGCTGTGCGAGGAATACCTGCTGAAGCGGTTTTTCCTGCGCTTTGCCGAGGGCGGCTTCGTCTGCAAGGAGTACCACGACCGGGTGGAGTTGGAGCGGTATACCGGCCCGGGGGGCACGGTCACCGTCCCTGACCGGCTCCGGGACAAGCCGGTGACCCGGATAGAGCCGGGGGCATTCAAGGGCTGCCGGGTGGAAAAGCTCGCGGCGTCCCAGGCGGTGCTGGACGCCTCCCCGGCCGCCGCTGCGGCGGTGGGCGCCCACAGCTGAAAAGCACCGGAATGAAACAAAGGACCGGCGCGGCTTTTGCTGCGCCGGTTTTGTATTTCTACCAGAACTTTTTCTTCTTCATGACCCAGAGGGACAGCAGGACGATGACCGCGCTGGCAGCGATGACCACCGGGTAGCCGTATTTCCATGTGAGCTCCGGCATGTGGGCGAAGTTCATCCCGTACCATCCGGCCACCAGGGTCAGGGGCAGGAAGATGGTGGTGACGATGGTGAGGGCCTTCATGATCCGGTTCTGCCGGATGTCGATCTCCGCCTGAAAAAGCTCCCGCACCTGGACGCCGTATTCCCGCAGGGTCTGGGCCTCGGTCTGTAGCCGTCCGATGCGCTTCTCCGCCAGGTGGAGCTGCCGCAGCTCGCCCTCCTGAAAGACGCCGGTCTCGTTCTCCTGGAGGGCGCAGACCATGTCCTCCATCTGGGTGTAGTACCGTATCCACCGGGCGGTCTCCTTGCGCAGGGCCGTCATGGCGGGCGTGAGGCCGTCCAGTTGTCCCGCCAAGATCAGGTCCTCCAGCTGGGTCAGCTGGTCCTCCATCTCCTGAAGATGGTGCAGGTCCTTTGCCAGCAGCAGCTCCAGAAACTCATAGAAAAAGCTGCCCGGGCTGGTGATGGCCTGCCCCCGGTCCTTGCCCAGGCGCTGGACAATGGAGCGGCCCGTGCCGGTGTCGCCGCAGAGGACGGCCCAGCCGTCCGTCAGAAGATACCCGAAGGCGATGGGCGCGCCGCCCTTGGTCTGCCTGGGGGTGACCACAGAGCCGCAGATACACCCCCTGCGGGGCTCGGCCCGGCACGAGCGGACGTCCCGGGGGGATGGGGTGTGACAGAGGATGTCCCGGAGTCCGGGCAGGTCCGTGCCCTGTGCCAGCTCCTCCGGCGTGAGCAGGACAAGGGTGCTGTTTCCCGCCTTCGGCCCGCCGTCCAGGGGCGCCAGCGCGGCACACAGATCAAAAAGGTACATGACGTCTCCTTTGACATGGCGTTTGATAGATCGGTCCTGATCCGATCATTCCGATTATAACATATCTCCCTTCAAACTCCAAGACATCCCGCCGGTTCCACTTGCACGGGCTATCGGTTTGTCTTATAATGGTATGGTGAAAAGTGCTCTTGGAAGATAACACCGCCCCGCCCCGGCGGGAGGGTGAGAAGAGAGGAACAGACATATGAACGCAAGACGGCTGGTGATACTTTTGGTGATGCTGGCGCTGATGGTGAGCCTGGAGGTGGTGATATCGGACCGCTCCTCCGGCCAGGCCGCCGCCGCGCCGCCGGTCACGGCGAGCCCGGAGCCCACCGCGGAGCCCACCCCTACGCCCACGCCCTACATCGACCTGGAGAAGACCAAGCCCAACGAGGCCGGTGAGATACCCATCCTGATGTTCCATGCGTTCATTGAGGAGCTGGACCCGGAGGAGAAGTACTCGGACGACTTTTTGCGCTATACCCAGAGCTTTTCCTATCTGCGGGAGCTTTTGGGCCGTCTCTATGACATGGACTACCGTATGACCTCCATGAACGATTTTCTGAATAACTCCATAGAGGTGGAGGCGGGCTACAAGCCCATCATCTTCACCTTTGACGACGGCACCCCCAGCCAGTTCAGCCTCATCGAGCAGGACGGGGAGCTGGTGGTGAACCCCAAGTGCGCCGTGGCGGTGCTGCTGGATTTCTACAAGGAGCACCCCGATTTCGGTCTGGAGGGGACGTTCTATGTCAACATGGGCCGGTCGCCCTTTTACGAGGAGCGCACCTCCGGCACCATCCTGGCGGGGACGCTCCAGGAGCGGCTCCAGTATCTGATCGACCTGGGCTTTGAGATCGGCAACCACACCTACACCCACTGCGACCTGTCCAGCATCACCGACGCGGACACCATCCGGCAAGAGGTGGGGAAAAACCAGGCCGCCATGTACGAGGCGGTGGAGGGCTACACGTTCACCAGCCTGTCGCTGCCCTTCGGCATCACGACGCCGGAACTGTTTGAATACCTCAAGAGCGGCAGCTACGAGGGCACGGAGTACCGCAACCTCGGCATCGTGGAGGTGTGCTGGGACCCGGCCATACCGCCCGTGAACCCCGAGTACGACCCCTACAGCATCGACAGGATCCGGAGCACCGGCTTCATGGCGGAGGCCTGCGACTTCGAGTGGTGGCTCACGCAGCTCAGAGACCCGGTATACGTGAGCGACGGGGACCCCAACACGGTCACGGTGCCGGAGGACTATCTGTCGCTGGTGGACCAGAGCCGGCTGGGGGACAAATATCTGCGGGTGTATTGACCGGCCCCGGACGATGGAAGTGACTTTTTTGACCGGCGGCGGGCGCCGGACCGTGCAGGCCCGGGAGGGCAGCACTGTGCTGGAGGCCCTGCGGGAGGCGGGCTGTGAGCTGGCCGCCCCCTGCGGAGGGCAGGGCCGGTGCGGCAAGTGCACGGTGTATATCGATGGACAGCCCGCGCTGGCCTGCCGGACCGTCTGCCGGGAGGGCATGACCGTCCGGCTGCCGGATGTGTCCCCCCTGGCGGTGGAGCTGGGGGAGGGGGCGGCCCGGCCCGACCCGGGCCAGACCGGATTCGGCGTGGCATGCGACGTGGGCACCACTACCGTGGCCTGCCAGCTGGTGGACATGGTATCGGGCCGGGTCCTGGCGTCCCTGGGGGAGGCCAGCCGGCAGCGGACTTACGGCGCGGACGTCATCAGCCGCATCCGCGCATCCACGGACGGCCATCGCCCGGCCCTCACCGCCGCCGTCCGGGACCAGCTGGCCGGTATGCTCCGGGCGCTGTGTGAGCAGGCGGGCGCAGCCCTCGCGGACGTACACACCATGGCCTGTGTGGGCAACCCCACCATGTGCCACCTGCTGGCGGGCCTGGCCCCGGACGCCATCGGCGCCGCGCCCTTCGCGCCCGTGAGCTATTTCGGCGAGACCGTGGACGCCGCCTCTTTGGATATGCCCTTCGCCGGGACCGTGTACATCGCCCCGGCGGTGTCCGGCTACGTGGGGGGCGACGTGGCCGCGGGCCTTCTGGCCGTGGGCATGGACAGGGCGGAGGAACCCTGGCTCTATATCGACGTGGGCACCAACGGCGAGATGGCCCTGGGCCGGGGGGAGCGGATACTCTGCTGCTCCGCCGCCGCGGGCCCTGCCTTCGAGGGGGACCGGATAAAATGCGGCATGGCCGCCGCCAACGGGGCCGTCACCGGCGTGACCTATGAAGACGGCGGGCTGCGCCTGGACGTCATCGGCGGGGGCGAGGCCCTGGGCCTCTGCGGCTCGGGACTCATCGACGCCGCCGCTGTGATGCTGGACATGGGCGTCCTGGATAAAACGGGCCGGCTGCTGGGCATAGAGGACGACGTGCCGCCCCGGGCGCGGCCATACCTCTGCCAGGTGGACGGGGAAAACGCCTTCCGCCTGGCGGAGCGGGTGTATGTCACCCAGTCCGACGTGCGGGCGCTCCAGCTGGGCAAGGGGGCCGTGGCCGCGGGGATACAGGTGCTGCGGCGGACCGCCGGTGACCCGCCTATAGCCCGGCTGCTGCTGGCCGGGGGCTTCGGCAGCTATATCCGGCCGGAGAGCGCCGCCCGCATCGGCCTCATCCCGGCGGACCTTTTGGCCGTGACGGAGGCCGCGGGCAACGCCGCCCTCCGGGGCGCCGTGATGGCATTGGTGCCGGCAGATGCCCGGACCCGGTTGGCCCGGCTGCGGGACCGCATGGCGTACGTGGAGCTGTCCGGCCTGGCCGCTTTCAGCGGCGCCTATCTGCGGGCCATGGACTTCCCGGGATAGGCGCAAATGTCTTGCATAGGACGGGCTGCTGGGATATAATGGAAATATCCTGAAGAGCATAGGGAGGGCGGTGCCGTGAAGAGCAAGCTGACGGCCCGGATATGGGCCACGTTCGTGCTGGTGGGCCTGGTGGGCCAGGTGGCCTGGACGGTGGAGAACATGTACTTCAACGTGTTCCTCTACAATACCATCTCCACGGACCCCACGTATATCGCCAATATGGTGGCGGCCAGCGCCGTGGCCGCTACGGTGACCACCCTCTTCATGGGCGCGCTCAGCGATAAACTGGCAAAGCGCAAGCTCTTCATCGCCGGGGGCTACGCCGTATGGGGCCTGTCCACCCTGGCCTTCGGTTTCATCAGCGTGGAGCGGGTGGGGGCCTGGTTCCCGGCTGCCAACGCGGCGGCCGCGGCGGCGGGCCTCGTGGTGGTCATGGACTGCGTCATGACCTTCTTCGGCTCCACCGCCAACGACGCGGCCTTCAACGCCTACATCACCGACGTGACGGACGAGACCGACCGGGGCCGGGCGGAGGCCGTGCTGGCCACGTTCCCCCTGATCGCCATGCTCATCGTGTTCGGCCTGCTGGACGGGCTCACCCAGCAGGGGAAGTGGCGGACGTTTTTCACGGCCGTGGGCCTCGCGGTCAGCGCCGTGGGTATCGTCTCGGCGTTTTTGGTGCAGGACCCGCCCCTGGAAAAGCGGGACGAGCCCTATTTCGCGAACATCGTCTACGGCTTCCGGCCCGCCGTGGTGCGGCGGCACGCCCCGCTGTACCTGGCCCTCACGGCGGACCTCATTTTCGCCAGCGCGGTGCAGGTCTTCTTCCCCTACCTCATCATCTACATCCAGATGTACCTGGGCTTTGAGAACTACGCCATCATCCTGGGCGCGGTGCTCATCGTGGCCTCTGCCATCTCCATGGCCAGCGGGCGGCTCATCGACAGGCTGGGCAAGCTCAACGTGGTGCTGCCCGCCGCCGGGGTGATGCTGGCGGGGCTCGTGGCCATGTACTTCGTCCGCAGCTTCGGGGCGGTCATCGCCGGCGGCATCGTCATGATGGGCGGGTACATGCTGGTGACGGCCATCGTGAACGCCATCATCCGGGACTACACGCCCCCGGAGAAGGCGGGCCTCTTCCAGGGCATCCGCATGATCTTCGCGGTGCTGCTGCCCATGGTCATCGGCCCCTACATCGGCGCGGCGGTCATCAA
>CANQIH010000030.1 GCA_947624035.1 uncultured Oscillospiraceae bacterium
CGGCAGTATTTCATGACGCCTTTGGCGGCAGGAAATACTCGGCTTACAGGCTGTCAAAGAAACTTCTTTGACAGCCTGAAGGAGCGCGCCCACAGGCGCGCTCCCCTTCTATCATGTTTTTGCTGCCTGGATGATAAGTATATCACAGGCTGCCCGGCCAATCAAGCGGCGGTGAAGTACAGCTCCCCGAAGTGGGCCAGGCACTCCCGTCCGTCCTGGACCTCGGACACATAGGTGGCGCCGCCGGTGAGGTCGCAGCCCTCCAGCGCCAGCTTGGCCGCCAGCAGAGCGGTCTCGTCCGGCTCCATGTAAATCATGCCGTTGGCCGCCACGTCGAACTGGTTCTTGGCGAACACCACGTCATAAATTGTGTCCTGGCCGGGGAAGGCGTCGCTGTTCAGCCGGTTGACGCACACGGACCCCACGGAGATCTGGGCCTCCAGGGGCTGGCCGCCGGCCTTGGCGTAGATGAGGCGGCTGAGCCAATAGAGGTCGTTCTCGTCGTAGTAGGCCGCGCCGCTCACCAGGGGCATAAGTCCCGTGCTGCGCACCGTCACCCGCCAGTTCACCTGGTCCCAGGAGGCGGTGACGCCCAGGCAGTTCACCAGGATCTCCACCGGCAGACGGAGCTGGCCGTCGCCCAGACGGAAGCCGCCCTCCACGTAGATGTACCGCCCGTTGCAGATGATGTAGGGCTGGCCGCCCCGGGCCGACAGGGACAGGCCCGTGCCCGTGACGGTGTACTCCTCGCCCACGGACACCTGGACCGGCAGGCCCAGCGCCTGGCAGAAGGCCGAGGCGTTCATGTAGGGCACGCCGTTTATGATGTCGCACTGGCCGATGGGCGTCTCGCCGCTGTTGACGTACAGGGGCACGGTCTGGCGGTTGTCCGTCACCTCGGGGGTGGCGGGAACGCCCTCCGGCGCGCCGTCCAGCACCACGAACGTGGCCTCCGGCAGCTCCGCCAGATAGTCCTCCGGCGCGGGACTGTCCGCCCCGGCGAACACCGTCTGGCTCATGACGCCTGCGGTAAGGCAGAGGGCGATCACGATCGCCGCTGCCTTGGCAGGCCACCGATTGCGTTTCATCCTTCTGCCTCCTTCTATAGATCACAAAATGCAAGTGGCAGCGACCCACGATTCATTTTGTGTACCTATATTATATCGGAGTTTTTCAGGCAAAAACAATCGGCATTGTGTCCGAAAGACGGGTTTTTAAACTAGGCATTGTAACAAGTGCACAAGAAATTGTGTCAAATTTGGGTATCTATGCCGAATTTCGATCTATATATTGTGTTCGTTTGTTGGAAATTATTGACATTTGGATGAAAATTCGACAAAAACTTCCAAAAAAATGACCCCGGTCAGATGACCATAATTGTAAATTATGTTACCAAAATTACAATTTTCCCTGCAAATTATGTTAACTGCTTTAGGGCCTGTGCAAGCTGGTCCGGGCAGGATGTGGGCTTGTCTCCGCAGGTGATGCCCTCCAGCCGGGATATGGCCTCTTTCACCGGCATATCCACCACCAGGCTGGAAATTCCTTTCAGATTTCCGTTGCAGCCCCCCACAACCTCCACACTTTTGATGACGCCGTCCTCCGCCTCGATGTTCATGAGACGGGAACAGACGCCCCGCGGCCGATAACTGATCTTCATTGTTATGTTTTCTCCTTTCTTCCCCCGGCGGGGGATGAAAATATTTTTGAAAATTTATTCATATTCGCCAAACCCGGCGCATATGCTTTATTGATACCTGCCTATATGTAGTGTTCCATACGCAAGAAAGGGGGCCTTTTTTTGAAGGTCAAGATCCTGTCCGCCGTGCTGCTGCTGGTCTGCTTCTGCGCCCTGGGGGTGCTGTCCGGGGTGATACCCACCCGGACCGGGGACGGCGCCCCGCCGGAGGCCGCCGCCGTCACGGCCAGCCCCGCGCCCAAGGCAGCCGTGCTGCCCACGGCCAGGACAGCGCCCACCCCGGCGCCGGCCACGCCTGAGCCCACGCCCACGGCCACGCCCGAGCCCACGGCTGAGCCCAGCCCGGAGCCCACGCCGGAAACGGCGGAGGACGCGGCGGAGCTGTGGGAGCCGGACATCGAGGTGATTTCCACCACCATCCGGTACTACAACGACCCGCTGATCAACAGCACGGACCTGGACGTGGACGGCAAGGCCCTGATGGCCATGGCGCCGGCCATCGAGCTATCCCCCGGGGAGTACCAGGTGCTCATCATGCACACCCACGCCACGGAGGCCTACACCCCCGCCGGGGACGACCGGTACGAGGCCACCGCCGACTACCGCACCACCGACACGGACCACAGCGTCGTCCGGGTGGGGCGGGCTCTGGCGGAGGCACTGGAGGGATACGGCCTGGGGGTGCTCCACGACGAGACCCTCTACGACTACCCCGACTACAACAGCGCCTATGCCAACGCCGCCGCGGGCATCGAGGCCTGGCTCACCCGCTATCCCAGCATCGGCATGGTCATCGACCTGCACCGGGACGCCTTCGGGGACGAGAAGGCCATCTATAAGACCGTCTCCGACGCCGGGGAGCACGCCGCCCAGATCATGCTGGTCATGGGCTCCAACGTGAACCTCTACCACCCCAACTGGCGGGACAACCTGGCCCTGGCCATGAGCCTGCAGGGGCTGGTGACGGAGCAGTACCCGGACCTGATGCGCCCCACCACCCTCGTCGAATCCCGGTACAACCAGCAGCTCACCTCCGGCAGCATGATCATGGAGGTGGGCTCCTCCGGCAACACCATGGCCGAGGCCATCGAGGCGGTGGAGCTCTTCGCCGGGGCGGTGGGCCCGGCCCTGGCGGCCCGCATCGGCGCATAGTAAGTATAAGGACCGCCGCCGCTGTCTATACTAAGAGCAGACGGTACATAGCCGCATGTCCCAGCGCGGTGCCACTATTATACTACGGAGGCGGCAAAAATGAAAGTATGCGATATCATGACGGGAAAGGTCATCTCCATGAGCCAGAAGGAGCCCGTCAGCGCCGCGGCCCGGCTCATGAAGCGCCACAACCTGGGGGCGCTGCCGGTGTGCGACGACAAGGGCTGCCTGCGGGGCATGGTCACGGACCGGGACATCGTCACCCGCTGCGTGGCCATGGACCTGGACCCGGCGGACACCATGCTCCGGGAGATCATGACCCGGGGCATCAGCACCTGCTCCTCCCAGGACGACGTGGGCGCGGCGGCGGAGGCCATGCGCCGGGGCCAGGTCCGCCGCCTGCCGGTGACTGAGAAGGGCCGCCTGGTGGGCATCGTGAGTCTCGCGGACATCGCCCGGTGGGAGAGCTTCTCCATGGAGGCCGCCCAGGCCTTGGGGGACATCTCCAACAACATCCGCCGGGGATAAGACCGGCGACACAGAGCATCCCCCGCCCGCAGGCGGGGGATGCTTCATTTTATGGGACCGGGTCACTCTCCGGCGTCGTAGAAGATGATCTCGTCGTCCCGGACATAGCCGAACTTATCCCGGGCGATGTCCTCGATGGTCTTTTCGTCGTCCTGGTGGTCGATGGCGTACTGGAGCGCGGCGTTCTTCTCCTGGATCTCGGTGATCCGGTCCCGGAGCTCCGCCTCCGTCTCGTTGGCCGCCGCCACCTTGGAGCGCATATTCATCAGGGCGATACACGCATACGCGATCAGCCCCAGGATCACCATGGCGGTGAGGATGCTTCCCCTGCGGCGCTTCATAGCGGGCCGCCCCCTTTCTGTCTTTTGTACGCTGCCGGCGTTCAGCGCCTATTATTGTAAACCATTTTCGCAGATTTGAAAAGAGGTTTTTGGCCTGTTTCCGCAAAAAATCCCAGCCCAGCCCCAGCGGGCGGACCGCGAGACCGGCCCCTCTGGCCGCCAGGGCGCACAGCTTATCCCAGGCCGGGCCCACCGCCGGGGACATGCCCCATGCCCAGAGCCACCCGCCCAGGGCCGCGAAAGCCAGCATATAGAGCCGGGTCCGCCCCTCCACGGTGGCCATACCCGCCGCGAACAGGCCCCCCAGGGCGGCCAGGGCGAACACGCTGTCCGCCAGCCAGGCCGGGCAGCGCAGCCCGTGGCGCAGGCCGCCCAGCAGATCGTAGAGAAGCCCCAGGCCGCCGCCCAACAGGAGGAACCACCCGGCCTCCAGCAGCTGGGCCATCACCGGCAGCTCCATCAGTGCAGCAGCCGGGACCAGAAGCCATGCCTGGGCCCGGTCTCCTGGTACTCCAGGCCGGTCACCAGCCCCGACACGCTCAGCTCGCCGGTGTCCTTGGCCAGCTTATCCACCTTCAGCCCGGACCCCCGGACATACAGCCGCCCCCGGACCGTGAGGACGGAGATCTCCTCCTCGTCGAAGCTCTCCACTTCCTCCACGCCGCTGACCCAGAGGCGCTCCCGCTGGTCCATGGTCAGGCGGTGGGGCGCCTCCGGCGCCTTCGCCTTATCCTCGTAGGACATAATAAGAACCTCCCATATCCTTATGATGCAGGATATGGGAGGTCCGTCCGTTTTATGCGCGTTGCAGGGGGGCGAGTTTTCCCCCCTTCAGTCAGCGCCGTTGGCGCTGCCAGCTCCCCCATTGGGGGCGCCGAGGGGCCTGGCAATCACTTGAGGTCTCCACCAGCCCCCTTGCCTCCCCCTGGGGGGAGGTGCCCCCGAAGGGGGCGGTAGGGGGAAAGGTCAGTAAACGGCTCTCCCCCGGGTCCCCCCTTCAGTCGCGTCGACGAACGCGTTGTAGGTCTCCCCTCGCCGCAAGCGGCAAGGCTAGAATACAACGCGACGCCTCCTTCTCCCCACGCGGCAAGCGTGCCGCGCGGGGCCCCATTAGAGCGCGGCGCCAGCTCCCCCTGGGGGAGCCGAGGGGCCCGGCAGTCGTCTAAAGCGTCAGCACATCTTTGCGCCGGCCGGGATATCATCCGAGACCATCAACAGGTTCAGCTTCTCCTCGCCGTGCTCCCTGTGGACGGCGGAGATGAGCATACCGTTGGAGGCCAGACCCATCATCTTCCTGGGCGGCAGGTTCACGATGGCCACCAGGGTCTTGCCGATGAGCTGCTCCGGCTCGTACCACTTGGCGATGCCGGAGAGGATCTGCCGGTCCGTGCCGGTGCCGTCGTCCAGGGTGAAGCACAGAAGCTTGTCGCTCTTTTTCACGTGGGTGCAGGCCTTCACCTTCACGGCCCGGAAGTCGCTCTTGCAGAAGGTGTCGAAATCCACGAACTCTGTGGCCTGGGGCTCGATCTCGATGGGCGGCAGGGCGGCCTTTTTGGCCTCCTCCGCCGCGGCGTCCAGCTCCCGGATGGCCGCGTCCATGTCGATGCGGGGGAACAGGTTCTCGCCCTTCTTCGGGGCGGCGTCGTCGGAGAGGGACCCCCATACCGCGGCGCTGTCCCAGGTGCGGGCGGCCTCGTCCGCGCCGATCTGGTCGAAGAGCTTCGCCATGCTGCCGGGCATGAAGGGCGTCAGCAGCACGCCGCAAATGCGGGTGGCCTCCAGCAGATTATAGAGCACATGGGCCAGCCGGGGGCCGTTTTGGTCCATGTCCTTGGCCAATGCCCAGGGGGCGTTCTCGTCGATATACTTGTTGGCCCGCTGTATGACTTTAAAGACCTCCTCCAGGGCATTCTGGAACTGGAACCGCTCCATCTCCGCCTCGTAGCGGCCCCGCAGAGAGGACGCCATCTCCTTCAGCTCGGTGTCGAAGGGGGCGGGCTGGGCCCAGTCCCGGCACCCGGCGGGGAGCTTCCCGCCGAAATACTTGCCCACCATGGCGGTGGTGCGGCTGACCAGGTTGCCCAGGTCGTTGGCCAGGTCCACGTTGATGGTGTTTATGAGCGCCTCGTTGGAGAAGTTGCCGTCGGAGCCGAAGGGGAAGGTCCTGAGCAGGAAAAACCGCAGGGCGTCCACGCCGAACTTCTCCGCCAGGATATAGGGGTCCACCACGTTGCCCTTGGACTTGGACATCTTGCCGCCGTCCAGCAGCAGCCAGCCGTGGCCGTAGACCTTCTTGGGCAGGGGCTCACCCAGGCTCATGAGCATGGCAGGCCAGATGATGGAGTGGAACCGGACGATCTCCTTGCCCACGAAGTGCACGTCCGCGGGCCAGTATTTTTCGTAGTCGTCATAGGCGTCGTTTTCAAAGCCCAGGGCGGTGATATAGTTGGAGAGGGCGTCCACCCACACGTACACCACGTGGCCCGGGTCGAAGTCCACGGGGATGCCCCAGGTGAAGCTGGTGCGGCTGACGCACAGGTCCTCCAGACCGGGCTTGATGAAGTTGTTGACCATCTCGTTGACCCGGCTGCGGGGTTCCAGAAAATCGGTGTTCTCCAGCAGGTCCCGGACCTTACCGGCGTATTTGGACAGCCGGAAGAAGTATGCCTCCTCCTCGGCGTCCGTCACCTCCCGGCCGCAGTCGGGGCACTTGCCGTCCACCAGCTGGCTCTCGGTCCAGAAGCTCTCGCAGGGCTTGCAGTACTTGCCCTTATAGGTGCCCTTGTAGATGTCCCCGTTGTCGTGCAGCTTTTTGAAGATGCGCTGGATGGCGGTCACGTGGTAATCGTCGGTGGTGCGGATGAACCTATCGTTGGAGATGTTCATGAGCCGCCACAGGTCCTTGACGCCCCGGGGCCCCTCCACGATATCGTCCACGTACTGCTTGGGGGTGACCCCGGCCTCCCGGGCCTTGTCCTCGATCTTCTGGCCGTGCTCGTCGGTGCCGGTGAGGAACATCACGTCGTAGCCGCTGAGCCGCTTGTACCGGGCCATGGCGTCCGTGGCCACGGTGCAGTAGGTGTGGCCGATGTGGAGCTTGTCAGAGGGGTAATATATGGGGGTGGTGATGTAAAACTTGCCCTTACTCAATTTGGTTTTCCTCCCAAAACATGTTTACTTATTCCGCCGGGACGTCGGGGGCCGTCTCGCCGCCGCCGCCGGTATCGGGGGCGGGCGCGGGGGCTCCGCCGCCTGCATCGCCGCCGCCCGTGTCGCCGCCGGTCTCCGGGGGCGGAGCGGGGACGTCCCCGCCGGTATCGCCGCCGGTCTCAGGCGGGGTCTCCACAGTGCCGCCGCCGGCATCGCCGCCGCCCGTATCCGCTGGAGGCGGGGGCGCGGGGGTATCCCCGCCGCCGGTCTCAGGCGGGGTCTCCGGCGCGGGGGTCACCACGGGGGCCGGGGTGGGCGCGGGATCGGGGGTCACGGTGACCACGGCGCCGCCGCCCTCCTTGTCGTAGGAGCTGTATGCCTCCTCCGTGGAGCTGATGAGATTGCCGTTGCGGTCATACACGTTCCGGTAGGACTGGGCGTAGTAGTGGGAGCCGTCCTCCCACTCGCTGGTGGTCATGACCACATAGCTGCCGTCCACGTCGGTGCCCCAGAGCTTCACGGTGAGGTAGCCGCCGGAGACGTAGGACTCTATCTTGATGGGGTAGTCCCGGGAGTTGACGAAGTTGAAGTCCGGCCAGCCCCAGCTCACCGTGGCGTCCAGGCCCCGGGGCAGGTAGGTCACGAGGAACTGGTGGCACCAGCGGGTAGTGATCTTCAGGTTGGCCAGCAGGGCGCAGTAGTAGAGGGTGGAGCTGCCCTGGCAGATGCCGCCGCCGATGCTCATGATGTGCTGGCCGCCGGAGAAGGCGCCGGCGGACTGATAGCCCTTGGCGGCGGTGCGCTCGCCCAGGCACTGGTTGTAGTTGAACTCCTGGCCCGGGTTGATGACCGTGCCGTTCATGGCCTGGGCCGCCAGGGTGATGTTGTTGATGCGGGCGGAGGTAGACCCGGCGAGAGACGTGCTCTTCTCCGCCAGCAGGTCCTGGAAGTAGGTGACGGCCAGATCCTCGGTCCTGACCGCCGGGTCGGTGAGGATCAGGGGGATGGTCACCTGCTCGCCGGGCTTGGCCTGGGACCAGAGCAGCTTTGCCTGGTCCATGTCAAAGCTGACGCCCTGGACGCTCTCTATGGTGGCGCCGGTGGCGTCGATGTAGGCGTCGGCGGGCTCGGTGTGCACCTGGTCGTACAGCTGCTGGAAAAGCTCGTCTGTCACGGCCTGGTCCTCCTGGACCTGGTCCGTGGGCAGCTCATAGTCCACGGGGCCGTACCGCCCGGCCTGGAAGGCCTGCCGGATGAGGTCGCACACCGCGGCCTCGTCCACGGTGACGGCGGCGGCCGCCTTGGTCATATGGATCTCCGTATCGGTGACCTCGGCATTCTGCTCCACGGGCTCGGACTGGATATCCTGGGCCGCCTGGGCCACCAGGGACTGGAGCGCCTGCTCGTCCAGCTGGGGGGTCTCGCCGCCGTCCCAGGGGATGTCCACGCCCCGGGACCTGCAGGCGATGTAGGTCCGAAGGTTATTGATGAGGCTGCCCGTGCGGCCGAAGGCATAGGCGGTCAGGGCCTGGCCCGCGGCGTCGTTGGTCTGGGTGAGGCCCAGCTGGCCGGCGGTGACGGTAAGGCTCTCGCCGTTTGAGAACCGCACCGTGACGGCGGCGTCCGCCTCCACGGTGACGCCGGCGGCGGCCAGGGCCCTTTCCGCCTCGGCCTGGGTCATGCCGCCCACGGCCACGCCGTTGATGGTGACGTTGGGATAAATGGTGTCCAGGGAGGACACCCGCATGGCATAGTACACGCCCGCGCTCAGCAGCAGCACCACCGCCAGCAGCACGATGGCCACGGGGATCAGCCACCGCTCCCAGCGGACCCGGCGGGCGCCGCCGTCATAGCTGTCATAGCCATAACTGCCGTGATCGCCGCAGCCGTCATCATAGCCGTCATAGCGGTCCTGAACGGCGGGCTCGCCGTAGTCGTACCGGACCGCCGCCCGGGACCGGGCCACCCGGCTCCTGGACGGGTCATATTCGTTGGCGTCCGCCACCCGAACGGGCCGGTTCCTCGTCTGATCCATGTGCCGCCCTCCTTTGCTTTATGCTTGCTCTGACGCCTTGTCCGCGGCCGATGTTCCCGTGATCTGGCCCAGGTCCACGTTCAGCTCCTCCATCCAGGGGTTGCCGCTGATGCGGTACTCCGCCTGGGCCTCCCACAGGGACCCGATGAGGATGTTGGAGAGAAGGAACCCCGCCGGGGTGAAGCACCACCGGCCGTCGAAGTGGCGTGTCCAGCCGTCCTTTTCATATTCCTGGAGCAGCGCTTCGATGGGGGCGAAGTCGCTGCGGTATATCTTGTGATACTCCTCCTGGGAGATGCCGCGGCTGCGGCGCATGCCCAGCATCAGGTACTCCGACGCCCGGTCCAGCTCGTCCAGCTTCTCCATCTCGTCCAGGATGTCCCCGCCCTCGGTGACGCCCCGGATGTAGCCCTCCAGGTCCTTGATGTAGCTGTAGCGGGTATTGCCGATGCAGGAGTGGGCCCCGGGGCCGAAGCCCAGGTAGTCCTCCATGTCCCAATATTTCATGTTATGGCGGCAGGCCTTGCCCCGCCGGGCGAAGTTGGACACCTCATACTGCTGGTAGCCGTACCGGTTCAGCGTCTCCACGGTGTAGAGGTACATGTCCGCCTGCTCGTCGTCGGAGGGGACCACAGGGCTGTCTTTGTACGAGTCGTACATGGGGGTGCCCTCCTCCAGCTTCAGGCCGTAGCAGCTCAGATGCTCCGGCTCCAGCTCCAGGGCCTTCTCCAGCGTCTCCGCCCAGTCCAGCTTCGTCTGGTTGGGCAGGCCGTAGATGAGGTCCAGGCTCAGGTTGTCGAACCCCACCGCCCGGATGAGCTTCACCGCCGTCTTCACCTGGGTGAAGTTGTGGCGGCGGCCGATGATCTTCAAAAGGTCGTCGCTGGCGGACTGGACCCCCAGGGAGATGCGGTTGACCCCCTCCCGGCGCATGACCTGCAGGTCGTGGCGCTTCACGCTGTCCGGGTTGCACTCCACGGTGACCTCCGCGGTCTTGAGCACCTTCCCCGCCCGCTTCAGGGCGTTGAAGATGGCCGCGATGCGCTTGCCGCCGTAGTAGCTGGGCGTGCCGCCGCCGAAATAGAGGCTGTCGATATAGTAGGGCGCCATGGTGTTGGCCGACTCGGCGATGTGGCGCAGCAGGGCGTCCTGGTACTTGTTCATGCGCCCGTCGCACCCGGCCAGGGAGTAGAAATCGCAGTAGCCGCACTTGGACGCGCAGAAGGGGATGTGCACGTACACCCCCAGGTGTTTATCTTCCATAGGAACCGTTCCTTGTTGGCCCCCCTGTGTAAAGGGGCCGGGGGCTTGTCAGGTCTCTTCCGCCGCCGCGGGCAAAAAATCAGCTTTCACGAACCGCACCAGGTCCTCCTTGGTGGGGGCCTCCATGGCCGCCACCCGGTCCGCCTGGCGGACCACCATGTCCTCGAACTGGTTGCGCACGTCCCGGCCGTTGCCGAAGTTCTCGTCCCGGCCGTCGTACAGGGACTGGAAAAACTCCTTGGAGAAGGCCTCGGCCTCCTCGTCCAGCTCGTAGCCGTTTTTCTTGCACTGCATGTGGAAGATGGCGTTGAGCTCCTCGCCGTTGTAGTCGGGGAACTCGATATACTTGTTGAACCGGCTCTCCAGGCCCGGGTTGGAGGACAAAAACTTCTCCATGGGCCCGGTGTAGCCCGCCACGATCACCACCAGGTCCTCCCGGTGGTCCTCCATGGCCTTCAAAAGGGTCTCGATGGCCTCCCGGCCGAAGTCGTTCTCCCCGCCGCTGGCGAGAGAGTATGCCTCGTCCACGAAGAGCACCCCGCCCAGGGCGGAGGTGACCACCTCCTGGGTCTTGATGGCCGTCTGGCCCACATAGCCCGCCACCAGACCGGACCGGTCCACCTCGATGAGCTGGCCCTTGGTCAGGGCCCCGATGGCGGCGTACAGCCCGCCCAGCAGCCGGGCCACCGTGGTCTTGCCGGTGCCGGGGTTGCCGGTGAACACCATGTGCAGGCTCATGGGCGCCACGGGCAGATCGTTCTCCTGCCGGAGCTTACGGACCTTGATGAGGTTCATCATGCTCTTGACGTCCTTTTTCACCGTCTCCAGGCCCACCAGGCTGTCCAGCTCCGCCATGAGCGTGTCCAGGTCCGGCTTCTCCGGCGCGGCCTCGCCCTGCTCCTCGGTCTTTCCTGCGGCTGCCTGGGCCGTGCCGCTGCCGAAGGCCGCCGCTTGGGGCGGGTTGGCCTCGGTGAAGGGGGGCTCCAGGCTGGTGACGAAGTCGGACGCCCGCAGGCCGGGCTTGCCCTTTTTCACCCCGGCGCTGTCGCAGAGAGCGGACAGCTTGTCCACGCACTCGGTGATGTACTCCGCCTCGGCGTAGGTCACGTCGTCGTCCGCGGCGGCGAGGCAGAGAAGGATGTTCGTCAGCATCCGAATGAACACCCGGCTCAGGTCCGTGCCCCGCTTTGCGTCCTGCTCGGTGAGCTGCCAGAAGAACAGCGGCGGCAGGAATTCCCCGCCCTTGCAGACCTCCGTGGACAATGCCCACAGCAGCCACTTGGGCTGGGGCCGGCCCTTGGAGTAGAGCTGGTTCACCGCCTGGACGTGCTCTTCCCCCAGCCGGGCGCTGCGGGCGAAGAGCTGCATGGCGCAGCCGGCGCAGAACTCGTCCATCTGCTGGGCCAGGCCACGGCCGGCCGCCCGGTAAAAGGCCTCCGTGTTGGCGATATAGGTCTTGTGCAGCTCCTCGGGAGAGCGTTTCCACTGGGTGGGCATGGCGTATCAGGCCTCCTCAGGCCCCGCCGGGCCCGCTTCATTTGCGCAGATAGGTACAAATTTATTATATTACAATAATTACAAAATACAAGAGCGAATATTACAAAAATGACAAAAATTTGCCGCTGAAAAGAAGAAAATTGCCCCCGGAATGGGGGCTTCGTCGGCGCACGCGTTATAGGTCTCTCCCTGCCGCAAGCGACAGGGCTCGAATATAACGCGGCGCCTCCTCTCCCCAAAGGGCACGCTTGCCCTTTGGGGACCCTATGGATACTGAACGATTGCTGTGCCCCTCGGCTCCCCCTCGGGGGAGCTGGCGAGGAGCCCGTAGGGCGACGAGACTGAAGGGGGGGGACCGACAGCTGGTCTATGCCTTTCCCCCTTCCGCCTCACTTCGTTCGGCACCTCCCCCCAAGGGGAGGCAAGGGGCATGGTACTTATCCAACCCAAGGGGAGGCTTTGGCCTGGCAAAAACCTGAGACTACCTCCGCACCCCTCGGCTCCCCCTCGGGGGAGCTGGCGAGGAGCCCTCCGGGCGACGAGACTGAAGGGGGGGACCGGGAGAGGGCAGTTGACCAACGTTTCACCCTACCGCCCCCTGCGGGGGCACCTCCCCTCAAGGGGAGGCAAGGGGCATGGCAAAAACCTGAAACTACCTCCGTGCCCCTCGGCTCCCCCTTGGGGGAGATGGCGAGGAGCCCGTAGGGCGACGAGACTGAAGGGGGGAACTGGGAGAGGGCAGTTGACCAACGTTTCCCCCTACCGCCCCCTTCGGGGGCACCTCCCCTCAAGGGGAGGCAAGGGGCATGGCAAAAACCTGAAACTACCTCCGTGCCCCTCGGCTCCCCCTCGGGGGAGCTGGCGAGGAGCCCGTAGGGCGACGAGACTGAAGGGGGGGAACTGGGAGAGGGCAGTTGACCAACGTTTCACCCTACCGCCCCCTTCGGGGGCACCTCCCCCCTAGGGGAGGCAAGGGGCATGGTACTTATCCAGCCCAAGGGGAGGCTTTGGCCTGGCAGGACGATCGGCTCACCCGTTCACGGGCGTATACCCGTCCGCGGCGTCCCGGGCCATGGCCAGCAGGCCCTGGGAGGTGGTGCTGTAGGCGTTCATGTCGTTCCAGAGGAACACGCCCGAGGCCTCATAGCCCGCGTCCTGGCTGCCGATGTACACGGAGGACACCTGCTGGTAGTCCGCGGAGGTGCCGGACGCGCCGTTCACGGTGTACTGCTCACTGACCACGAGGCCCGTGTCCACGTCGCTCTCCAGGTACCGGGCGCACACGCTCACCGGCGTGAGCACGCCGTCCCGGCCCTCGAAGCGGACGATCTCGTCCCAGGTGGTCTCCAGGGAGCCGTTGGAGCTGTCGATCCAGAACCGCCAGCCCTGGTCCAGGCTGGACAGCCGGAAGGACTCGAAAAAGCTGGCGCAGATGTCCACGTCCGAGAGATAGCTGTTGCCGAAGTAGGCCCCGGCGCTGTCCTGGGTGCTGGACACGCACTGGACCGAGCCATTCACGAGGTCGAACAGCTGCACCCCCATGGTGGCGGAGGCGCCCTGGTCGAAGAGCACCAGCTCCGGGGTGCCGTCCAGGTCCAGGTCGATGAAGCCCACGCCGCTGATGCCGTCGGGCCAGAGGGCGGCGATGGAGCTGTAGCTGTTCTCCAAAAAGCTCAGGTAGCTGTCCCGCCAGCCCGGGGTCTCCGCCGGGAGCTGGAGCCCCACCGCTGAGCGGACAGCCGCCGGACGGGCCGGACGCGTCGCGGCGGCGCCGGCGCACAGGCACATCGCCAGTACGCACACCGCCGTCCATATGGATATGAAGCGTATCCTCCGCCGGTCCATGTTGACCACCATCCGCTGCGCTGAGTGCATATTATGTCAATTAATACATTAATTATAGACATTTTATGCAGGGGAAGTAAAGGGCAAGCCGCAAAATGTAATCAACTTGTAATTTCCTGGGGACTGCGGGTCCCTGCCAATCCCCTTGGCTCCCCCTGGGGGGAGCTGCCGGCGTGCAAAGCACGGCGGCTGAAGGGGGAGAAGTCTAGTATACTTGCCCTACAGGGCTTGACAACAGGCTGCGATTGTGGTAGATTAGCACTCGAAATAAAAGAGTGCTAACGCATAGGAAAGGAAGCGTTTTTCAACCATGGCAAAGAAACAGTTCAAGGCGGAATCCAAGCGGCTTTTGGACCTGATGGTCAACTCCATCTACACCCACAAGGAGATATTCCTCCGGGAGATCATCTCCAACGGCTCCGACGCCATCGACAAGCTGTGCTACAAGTCCCTGACGGACGACTCCGTGGGCATGACCCGGGATGACTTTTTCATCCGCGTCATCGCCGACAAGGACGACCGGACCCTGACCGTGAAGGACAACGGCATCGGCATGACCCAGGAGGAACTGGAGAAGAACCTGGGCGTCATCGCCTCCAGCGGCACCCGCCAGTTCCGGGACTCCCTGTCCGAGGAGGAGGCCGCGGCGGACGTGGACGTGATCGGTCAGTTCGGCGTGGGCTTCTACAGCGCCTTCATGGTGGCCGACAAGGTGACCGTCATCACGAAGGCCTTCGGGGAGGACCAGGCCTACAAGTGGGAGTCCGCCGGCGCCGACGGCTACACCGTCACCCCCTGCGAGAAGGAGACCGTGGGCACGGACGTCATCATGCACATCAAGCCCGACGGCGACGAGGAGGACTACAGCTCCTACCTGGAGAGCTGGAAGCTGAAGGAGCTCATCAAGAAGTACTCCGACTACGTCCGCTGGCCCATCCGCATGCTGGTGGAGCACCGCAACTGGGACGAGAAGGCCGGCGAGGACGGCAAGGGCGGCTATGTGTCCAGCTTTGAGGACGAGGTGGTCAATACCATGGTCCCCATCTGGCAGCGGTCCAAATCCGACGCCTCCGACGACGACTGCAAGGCCTACTACAAGGAGCACTTCCACGACAGCACCGACCCGGTGAGCGTCATCCGTGTGAACGCCGAGGGCCTCACCAGCTACCGGGCCATGCTGTTCATCCCCGCCCAGGCCCCCTACGACTACTACACCCGGGACTATCAGCCGGGCCTGCAGCTCTACTCCTCCGGCGTGATGATCATGGACAAGTGCGCCGACCTGGTGCCGGAGCACTTCCGGTTCGTCCGGGGCGTGGTGGACTCCCCCGATCTGAGCCTGAACATCTCCCGGGA
>CANQIH010000031.1 GCA_947624035.1 uncultured Oscillospiraceae bacterium
TACGTGTTATTTTTGACAAGCTCAGACGGCCCCGGCTGGGAACAGCCGGGGCCGTACTGTTATATAAGGGTTCAGATCAGGGCAGCTCCGCCATGACCTGGGACACGTCCACCGCATGGGTGATGAGGCCGTTTTCCAGCATCCAGTCGATGTTGGCCTGCCAGTTCTCCGCCGTCTGGGTCAAAAACGGCGCGTCCGCTGTCTCCATAAGAGGCAGCAGCGTCTCGCAGGACTTGGTCTCCACGGTCTCCGAGAGGGGGAAGTTCTCCTCGTTCTGGTTTTTCAGCAGGATGTCCAGGCAGCCCGCCGGGTCGGCCTTGAAGTCCTCAAAGCCCTTGGAGCAGGCCCGCAGGAAGGCGCTCAGCACCTCCGGCTCGTTCTCGATCATCTCGTTATTGGCCAGGAACACCGCCTCATAGTAGTCGGGCACGCCGTACTCGTTCACCAAAAACCAGTTGACGTCAAAGCCCTCTTCCTCCATCTGGGGCACCTCGTGGTTCACAAGGCAGCCGATGGTGGCGTCCACATTGCCGGTGGTCATGGCGCTCATGAGCTCAAAGCCTACGTTTATAAGCTCCGCGTCGTCCCCATCTGCGCCCACGTATTCCATCATGGACCGGACGATGGCCTCGCTGAGGGCGGTGCCGCCGTAGCCAACGGTCTTGCCCACCAGGTCGGCGGGGGAGTGGATGTCCTTGTCCGCCAGGGACAGGATAACATTCAGAGGCGACTGGACCACTGCGGCGATGGACTTTACCGGCACGTCCTGGTCCGCCACGGCCTGGATGATGTCGTGCTCATAGTATACGCCGATCTCCGCCTTGCCCGCGCCCACCAGGGAGAGGGCGTCGTTCTCATTCGCGGGGAACTGTATCTTCACGTCCAGGCCCTCGCCGGCGAAGTAGCCCCGCTCGATGGCGGTATAGAGGAAGGTGTGCAGGGCGTTGGGGTACCAGTCCAGAACCACGTTCAGCTCCCGGAGGGAGGCGTCGTCGGACTTGCTGCCGCCGCAGCCGGTGAGGAGCCCGGCCGTCAGGGCCAGGCAGAGGCACAGGGCCAAAAATACTCTTACTTTTTTCATGATAGATCACTCCTAAATTTACGATTGGTCCCGCCAGGTGACCACCCGGCGCTCCAGGGCGGACGTCAGCGCCACCAAGAGCATGGCCGCGGCGGACAGCAGCAGGATGGGGGCGAACACGCCGGCCCCGTCCAGCTGGGTCATCATGCGGCGGCTGAAGTAGCCCAGGCCGCTCTGGGCCCCCAGCCACTCACCGATGGCCGCGCCGATGACCGACAGGGGGATGGCCATTTTCAGGGCCGAGAAGAAATAGGGCAGCACCGCGGGAAGCTTCAGCTTGCGGAATATCTGCCGCCTATCCGCGCCGAAGGTGATGAGAAGGTCCTCCATGTCCGTGCGTACGGAGCGAAAGCCGTCGAACACCGTGATGGCCACGGGGAAGAAGGTCATGAGCACCGTCACCAGCACCTTGCTCCAGATGCTGTAGCCGAACCAGAGCACGAAAAGGGGGGCAAGGGCGGTGGTGGGGATGGTCTGGGAGGCCACGATCAGGGGGTATAGGGCCTTTTCCGCCGTGGGGCTCACGTCCATCAGCACCGCGAGGCCCAGGCCCAACGCCACGGATATGACGAGGCCGATGCCCACCACGGACATGGTGGCGGGCAGGTGGGCGGTGAACAGCGGGCCCCGCAGCTCCCAGAGCCGCCGGACCACCTGCACCGGCGAGGGCAGGATGTAGGCGGCTTTGATGCCCATGGCGGCGGCCTGCCAGACCATCAGCAGCGCGAACACCAGTATGGCCGCCGGGAGATCTGCCTTGGCGCTTCTTTTCATGGCTCTCTCCTCCGCAGCTTTTCGATGAGCCGGGTCTTCAGCTCCAGCATGGCCGGCTCCTTGAGACTGTCCATGGTCCGGGGGTAGCCCAGGGGCACGGGAAAGGGCGCCAGGGCCGTCACGGGCCGGGCCTCCGCCGCCAGCACCCGCCCGGACAGGAACACCGCCTCTTCCACGTCGTGGGTGATGAAAAGGACGGTCTTCCGCTCCCGCTGCCACTGGTCCAGAAGCCACTCCCGCATGGATAGGCGGGTCAGGTAGTCCAGGGCGGAGAAGGGCTCGTCCAGCAACAGCAGCTCCGAGCCGGTGAGCACGGTCCTGGCGAAGGCCGCCCGCTGGCGCATGCCGCCGGACAGTTCTTTCGGTGACTTCTTGCCCCAGCCGGAGAGGCCTACGGCCTCCAGGGCCCGGTCCGTCTCGTCGTCCATCTCCCCCTTGGAGAGGCCGCCCCGTATCTCCAGGGGCAGCCGGACGTTCTCCGCCACCGTGCGCCAGGGGAAGAGAAGGTCGCTTTGGGGCATGTAGCCGCAGTAGTTTTTCTGCCCGGCGATACTTTGGCCGTTCACCGTGATCTCCCCGGCGTCCGGCGTCAGAAGCCCGCTGGCCAGCCGGAAGATGGTGCTCTTGCCGCAGCCGGAGGGGCCGATGACGGACACGAATTCGCCCCGCTCTGCCCGGAAGCTGAGGCCGTCCAGGGTGGGGGTGCCGTCCCCAGGATAGCGGAAGGAGACGTTTTGAAACTCCAGCATGTCAGGGCTTCATCTCCCAGGCCATGTCCCAGAAGGCTGCCTCGTACCGGGAGCAGACGGTGAAGATATCCTCCAGGCGGCGGAGCTGCGCCTCGGTGCAGTCCGTCGTGAGCCGTTCTGTGAGGGCGATGAGCTCCCGGTTGGCGGCGCAGTAGCCCTCGTCGGCGTAGCCGGACA
Organism: uncultured Oscillospiraceae bacterium; assembly: GCA_947624035.1. Classification (GTDB taxonomy): domain Bacteria; phylum Bacillota; class Clostridia; order Oscillospirales; family Oscillospiraceae; genus CAJOIG01. The sequence goes on from CANQIH010000031.1 coordinate 2,782, forward strand.
CCCACTCGCCGTAAAAGGGGTGCTCCGCCGCACGGGGGTGCTTCGCGACGATGCGCTTTGCGATGTGCTCATAGCTCAGGGCGCAGGAGAGGATGGCCGCCGCGATATCCGCCGGGCCGCCCTCGTAGGCCACCTTGAGCATATAGGCCGTGTAGGAGATATTGTCCAGGGCGGCGGGGGCGGCCTCGGCGTCCTCCGGGGCGATGCCCAGGCGCTTCATGTAGCCCCGGTGTATCTCCATCTCACCGTGGAGGATCTGGTGGACGTACCCGGCGAAGAGGCCCATGGTCTCCATGTCCTGGGCCTTGGCCACCCCCAGGGCGAACACCTTGGCGTAGTCGATGAGATATTTGTAGTCCTGGACCATGTAATAGCGGAACTTCTCCATGTCCAGGGTGCCATCGCCGATGCCCCGGACGAAGGGGTGGGTATGATAGCCCTCCCATATATCGCTGGTACAGGCCAGCAGCCTATCGGTGGTGGTCATGGCGTCACGCTCCGAACTCGCCGCCGATAGCGAAGGCGTGGTCCATGGGCCCGGCCCCGGCTCCCAGGTCCAGCATGGCCCCCAGAGCGCCGGATATGTACGCCTTGGCCCGCTCCACGGCGCCGTCCAGGTCCATGCCCTTGGCCAGGTTGGAGGCGATGGCGCTGGACAGGGTGCAGCCGGTGCCGTGGGTGTTGGGGTTGTGGATCCGGCGGCCGTAGAACCACTTGAAGTCCCCGTCCCGGTAGAGCAGGTCGTTTGCGTCGTTGTGCTGGTGGCCGCCCTTGCACAGCACGGCGCAGCCGTACTCGCGTCCTATCTTCTCCGCCGCGGCCATCATGTCCTCCGGCGTGTCTACCTTCATGCCGGATAGGACCTCCGTCTCCGGGATGTTGGGCGTCAGCACCGCTGCCATGGGCAGCAGCTTCGCCTTCAGGGTGTCGATGGCATCGTCGCTGATGAGCTTGGAGCCGCTGGTGGCCACCATCACCGGGTCCACCACGATGTTTTCGGCCCCATAGAAGGCCAGCCGCTCCGCGATGGTCTCGATGAGGGCCGAGGCTGACACCATGCCGATCTTCACCGCGTCCGGGCGGATGTCCGTAAAGACGCTGTCGATCTGCATGGCGAGAAACTCCGGGCTCACCTCAAAGATGCCCTGGACGCCGGTGGTGTTCTGGGCCGTCAGGGCCGTGATGGCGCTCATGGCGTACACGCCGTTCGCGGTCATGGTCTTGATGTCGGCCTGGATGCCGGCGCCGCCGCTGGAATCCGAGCCGGCGATGGTCAGTGCAGTTTTCATGTTTTTCTCCCTTCTGTATGGACAACAAAAGACGGCAGCCGGGGAAGGCTGCCGAGAATACGCGCGTACAGCTATTTCCCTACGTTGGCATGATCCAAATCAGGTCACGGGTAACGGCCGGACAGCCGATTCTCAGCCCATTGCGATGGGCTCCCCTTTTGTATGGGCTATTGTAACGCAGGAGAGACCATTTGTCAAAGAATTCTCTTGTCAAAGCGCACGGGCCGTGCTAAACTATGTCCGGTCCGCGGAATGCGGTGCGAGGGGGAGCGCCCTGGCGCCGCGCTCTAACGATATAGATGACGAGACCAGATTGCGAGGGAGCCCGTGTTCCGGGTTGAGAGGGTCCCAGGGAGGACCGACCGCCCCACATCCCCGGCTTGCCGGGGAAAGTCAGCAGCTGCTTGAACGTCACGGTCCGGTGTGCGCTGCTGCGCACGCCGTTTTTCGTTCGGGCGGCCAAGTTCTGGAGGTATCTCTCATGAAAAAGACCGTAGCATCCATCCTCATCCTGGCCCTTTGCCTGTCCGTCCTGGGCGTCCCTGCCCTGGCGGCGGAGCCTGCCCACATCGACAGCCTGAAGATCGCCTTCTCGCCCTACGCGGACGCGGATCAGATCGTCACCGCCACGGAGCCCTTGGAGCAGCTTTTGCAGGAAAAGCTGCTGGAAAAGGGCTATGACGTGGGTGAAGTGGACATGACCGTGGGCACCAGCTACACCGCCGTGGGCGAGGCATTGTCCGCCGGGACCGCCGACATCGGCTTCATCTCCGGGGGCAACTACGTGCTGTTCTCCGACGAGTGCGACGTGCTGCTCACCGCGCTGCGGTACGCCATCAACAAGGATTCTTTGGACCCCGCCGACTGGAACGACGGCACCATCGAGGAGAACACCGAGGACATGAGCACCTATTACCGGTGCATCATCCTGGCCGGTCCCAGCGAGAAGGGACAGGAGCTGGCCGCCAAGGTGGCGGCGGGGGAGGAGCTGACCTGGGACGACCTCAACAGCGCCACCTGGGCGGTGCTGAACCCCACCTCCGCCTCGGGCTACATCTATCCCTGCCTGTGGCTGCTGGACAACTACGGCAAGTCCATCAGCGACCTGGATAACGTGGTCCAGTGCGACTCCCACACCACCTCCGTGGCCCGCTTGGCCGCGAAGCAGGTGGATGTGATGGTGTCCTACGGCCACATCCGCATCAAGAACGCCCCCATCTGGGAGAGCGACTACGGCGCCGACGGGCCCATGGCGGAGCAGACCGCCGTCATCGGCGTCACCGACGGCATCTACAACGACATGATCGCCTACAGCAAGACCTCCGAGCTCATGGCGGACGAGGACTTCCGCACAGCCCTGGGCGAGGCCTTCATCGAGCTGGCCGAGACGGAGGAGGGCCAGGAGATCTTCGGCGTGTTCAGCCAGATCGGCTACACCTGGGGCTCCGACTCCGACTATGACGGTGAGCGGGCCGCCCAGGAGCTCATCCGCTCCATGGAGGATTGATCTAAGGATGGTCCTTGAGGTCAGCGGCGTCAGCAAGGCATACGGCGGCGTCCACGCGCTGGAGGGCGTGAGCTTCGGCCTGGAAAAGGGCCAGTTCGTGTCTGTCATCGGCCCCTCCGGGGCGGGCAAGACCACCCTTATCCGCATCCTGAACGGCTCGGAGACCAGCGACGGCGGCCAGGTGGTCCTGGACGGCGCACACATGGAGCTTGCCCGGGGCCGGGATAAGCGGGCCCTGCAAAAGCGCATCGGCACCATCTACCAGGACTTCGCCCTGGTGGATGGCGTGAGCGCGCTCCAAAATGTGCTGAACGCCGCCCTGCCGGACATGGCCTTCGGCCCCGCCGTGCTGGGCCTCTTCGGCCGGGAGCGGCGGGAGAAGGCCGCCCGGCTGCTGGAGCGGGTGGGCCTTTCGGACAAGCTGGACACGCCCGTCCGGGACCTGTCCGGCGGGCAGAAGCAGCGGGTGGCCATCGCCCGGGCGCTGATGCGGGACCCGGCCTTGCTGCTGGCTGACGAGCCGGTGGCCTCCCTGGACCCGGTGACGGGCCGCCAGATCCTGGAGCTCATGCAGGATATCCAGCGGACCGAGGGCCTCACCGTGCTCATGAACAGCCACAACCTGGCCCTGTCCCAGGCCTTTTCCGACCGGCTCATCGGCCTGAACGCCGGGCGCGTGGTCTATGACGGGCCGGTGGACCGGGCGGGGGAGGACGTCATCGCCGCCATATATGGGGAGGCGCCCCGGTGAGCCGTCGGACAAAAAAGGGGCTGTTCTGGGTTGCGCTCATACTGCTTATCATCCTGGCCGCCCGGGCGGCGGGCTGCTCCCTGCCCCTGTTTCTGTCCCGCCGGGACCACCTGACGGACATTCTTGAGCAGATGTTCCCGCCGGACTGGGGGTACTTTCCCCGCATCCTGGCGCCCCTGTGGGCCACGGTGCAGATGTCCGTCACGGGCACGGTGCTGGGGGCTTTTCTCGCGCTTCTCACGGCGCCGCTGTGCGCGGGGGACCTGCGTACGCCCCGGTGGCTGCGGCCACCGCTGCGGGTGGCCGTCCAGGTGCTGCGCTCCTTTCCGGCGCTGATCCTGGCCCTGACGGCCGCGTTCCTCTTCGGCCTTGGCGTCTTCGCGGGGACGGCGGCCATCACGGCCTACACCTTCGCCATCATGACCCGCCTGACCTATGACGACATCGAGACCGCCTCCACGTCGGCCTATGAGGCCCTGACCGCCATGGGCGCGGGACCATACCGGGCCTTTTTCCGGGCGGTGCTGCCGGATATCGCCCCGGCCTATCTCTCCAACGCCCTCTACATGCTGGAGACCAACGTGCGCCACAGCGCCATCCTGGGCTATGTGGGCGCCGGGGGCCTGGGGCTCATCCTGAACGAGAAGGTCTCCTGGCGGGAGTACGACCGGGTGGGGGCCATATTGCTGGCGCTGTTCGCCGCCGTGTGCCTCATCGAGGCGGTGAGCACATACCTCACCGCGGTGATCACCGGCCGTCGCAGGGTGAGCCGCCGCTGCCGCCGTGCGCTCATGGCGGGTTTCGGGCTGCTGTTCCTCTTCTGCGCCGCCGCCACCGCGCCGCCGGACCTCTCACGCACCAGCGTCCAGACGGTGAAAAATATGCTGGGTGGCCTCGTGCGCCCGGACTGGAGCTTCTTTTTCGATACCGGCCCCGGGGGGCTGGGCCGCCTGCTGCTGGAGACCGTGTGCATCGCCCTGGCGGGCACGGCCGCCGGGGCGCTCGTGGCCCTGCCCCTGGCGCTTCTGGGCACGGCCCGGCTCATGCCAAGGCCTGTGGCGGCCTTTTTCCGATTCGTGGTCATGGCCGTGCGCTCGGTGCCCTTTCTCATCTATGGCCTCATCTTCATCCGGGTCACCGGCCCCGGGCCCTTTACCGGTGTGCTGACCATCGCCGTGTGCAGCGTGGGCCTCATCACCAAGCGGTTCACGGAGGCCATCGACGGTCTGGACTTCCGCGCCAGCCATGCTTTGGCGGCCATGGGGGTGGGACCGGTCCTGCGGGTCCGGTACGCCCTGCTGCCCCAGCTGGGGCCCGCCTTCGGTTCCGCGGCCCTGTACCGGTTCGACGTGAACATCCGGGAGGCGTCGGTGCTGGGCCTGGTGGGGGCCGGGGGCATCGGCGCGCCGCTGATCTTCGCCATGAACCAGTACGCCTGGGACCAGGCCGGGGCCATCGCCATCGGCCTCGTGCTGCTGGTGCTCATCATCGACGTCATATCCGCCCGCCTGCGCCGGGCCGGGTGAACATTCCAAGCGGAGGACTATCCATGAAGTATTCCAAAGACCACATCCGCCGGGCCATGCGCCTGTACGCCGTGACGGACCGGGCCTGGCTTCGGGAGGGGGAGACCCTGGCCGGGGTGTGCGCCCGGGCGCTGGACGGCGGCGCCACCTTTTTGCAGCTGCGGGAGAAGGACCTGGCCCCCGGCCGCATCGAGGCGGAGGCCCGGGAGCTCCAGGCGCTGTGCGCGGCCCGGGGCGTGCCCTTCGTGGTGAACGACAGCGTGGAGATCGCCCTTGCCAGCGGCGCCGACGGCGTCCACGTGGGCCAGAGCGACATCCATGGCCGGGACATCCGGGCCATCATCGGCCCGGACCGCATTTTAGGCATCTCCGCCGGGACGGTGGAGCAGGCCATAGCGGCGGAAAAGGCCGGGGCGGACTACATCGGCGTGGGGGCGGTGTTCCCCACGGGCACAAAGAAGGACGCAAAGCCCATGCCCATGGACCTGCTGCGGGCCATATGCGCCGCCGTCACCATCCCGGTGGTGGCCATCGGCGGCATCAATAAGGGCAACATCCTGACCCTGGCCGGAAGCGGCGTGGACGGCGCGGCGGTGGTTTCTGCCATCTTTGCCGCGGAGGACCCGGGCGCGGCAGCGGCGGAGCTGGCCGCCCTGGCAGAGAGGATGGCGGCCCATGGATAAGCGGTTCGCCATCTTCGACATGGACGGGACACTGGTGGACTCCATGGGCTACTGGCGCCGGGTGGGGGAGGAGTACCTGCTGAGCAAGGGCGTAGAGGACCAGCCGGCGGACCTGTGGGAGACCCTACAGTCCATGACCATGCCACAGTCGGCGGCCTGGCTCATCCGGCGCTTTGACCTCGCCGTGCCCCAGGAGCAGGCGGAGGCGGAGATGGACGCCGTCATGGTGGACCACTACCTCCATGACATCCCCCTGAAGCCCGGCGTCATGGACTGTCTCACCGGTCTGCGGGCGCGGGGGACCAAGATGTGCGTGGCCTCCAACACCCCGGCGCCGCTGGTCCGGGCCTGCCTGGAGCGGCTGGGTGTGCTGGACCTGTTCGACTTCTGCGTCTCCGGCGAGGAGGTGGGCGTGGGCAAGGACCGGCCCGACATCTTCCTGGCTGCCGCGGCCCGGCTGGGCAGCGCGCCGGAGGACACCGCCGTGTACGAGGACGCCCTGTTCGCCGTCCGGTCTGCCAAGAGCGCCGGATTTTACGTGGTGGGCGTCTACGACGAGGTGGGCGCGGACGAGTGGGACCAGCTGTGCGCCCTGGCGGACGAGACCGTGACCGAATGGGGAGAGGCGGCGCCATGAGCCGGTGCGTCATCATCGGCGGGGCGAAAATACGGGACTATGAGCGGGCCCGGCGCTATCTCCGACCGGACGACTTTGCCGTGTACTGCGACTGCGGCCTGGACCACATGGAGGGCCTGGGGCTGGCCCCCGGCCTCATCGTGGGGGATTTCGACTCCCACCCGGCCCCGGACCTGGCGGCGGAGACCATCACCCTGCCGAGGGAGAAGGACGACACCGACACGGTATACGCTGTGAAGGAGGCCCTGCGCCGGGGATATGAGGACTTTCTGCTGCTGGGGGCCATCGGCGGGCGGCTGGATCACACCCTGGGCAACATCTCCATCCTGCTCATGCTGGACGGCCTGGGGAAGAGGGCCATGGCGCTGGACGACTACGGCGAGTTTTCCATTGTCTCCCGGGAGACGGCATACGTGCCGGACCGGTACCCCTATTTCTCCCTGCTGAACGTGGACGGCCTGGCCCGGGACGTGACCATCCGGGGGGCCAAGTACCCCCTGGATGGCGCGGAGATCACAAGCGAGTACCAGTACGGCGTCAGCAACGAGCCGCTGCCCGGTCACACCGCCGAGATCACAGTGGGGCAGGGCCGCCTGCTGCTCATGAAGGTCACAGGCGAAGAGTAAAACAATAAATAACACGCCGGTATGTACGTATATACATACATACCGGCGTGTTATTCGCTTATATTCGTGGTTATTCGTATTCTATCGTTCCGGTGGGCTTGGGCGTGTAGTCGTACAGCACCCGGTTGACGCCGGGCACCTCGTGGGTGATGCGGTCCGTCAGGTGGGTCATGAACTCGTAGGGCAGGGGCTCCACCGTGGCGGTCATGGCGTCGGTGGTGTTCACGGCCCGGACGATGACCATCCACTCAAAGGCCCGCTTGCCGTCCTTCACGCCGGTGGAGCGGAAGTCGGGCACCACGGTGAAATACTGCCATACCTTGCCCTCCAGGCCGTTTTTCGCGAACTCCTCCCGCAAAATGGCGTCGGACTCCCGCACGGCTTCCAGCCGGTCCCGGGTGATGGCGCCGGGGCACCGGACCCCCAGACCGGGGCCGGGGAAGGGCTGGCGGCAGACCATATTGTCCGGCAGGCCCAGCTGCTTGCCCACCACGCGCACCTCATCCTTGAAGAGGATCTTCACCGGCTCCACCAGCTCGAACTTCATGTCCTCCGGCAGGCCGCCGGCGTTGTGGTGGGCCTTGATGCCCTTTTCGCTCTCCAGGATGTCCGGCCAGATGGTGCCCTGGGCCAGAAACTCGATGCCGTCCAGCTTCCGGGCCTCTTCGGCAAAGACCTGGATGAACTCGCCGCCGATGATCATGCGCTTTTGCTCCGGGTCCGTGACACCGGCCAGCTTGTCCAGAAACCGGTCCGTGGCGTCCACATAGATGAGGTTCGCGTTCATCTCGTTGCGGAACACCTGGATGACCTGCTCGGGCTCGCCCTTGCGCAGCAGGCCGTGGTTGACGTGCACGCACACCAGCTGGCGGCCCACAGCCTTGATGAGCAGCGCGGCCACCACAGAGGAGTCCACGCCGCCGGACAGGGCCAGCAGTACCTTCTTATCGCCGATCTGCTCCCGCATGGCCTCGATCTGATCGTCGATGAACGACTGGGCCAGCTCCGGCGTGGTGATCCGCGTCATGTCGCCGGGGCGTCTTTCGTATGTCATATGGTGCCTCCTATGGTTTATTTGCTAAGAGTTTATCATATGACCGCCGGGGGCACAAGATGGATATTCACCGCCGGCGTGCATATTTTTCGCCGGTTGACAGGGGGGCGGCCCCTTGCTATGATGGAGAAAACGCGGGAGGAGGGGTACGCCATGAAAAAACGGTGGATGTGGGCGGTGCTGGCAGTCCTGGTATTGCTGATGGCCCTGCTTCTTCTGGGCAAGCATACGGCGCTGGAGCAGGTCGAGGCCGAGACCCGGGACTGGAACGGCTGGGAGGGCACCGCTGTCTTCCTGGGCGACAGCATCACGGAGCTGTGCGACCTGTCCGTGTACTATAACGGCCTGAACGCCGTGAACCGGGGCATATCCGGGGACACCACCGGCGGCATGCTGGACCGGCTGGGCCGGAGCGTGCTGGAGCTGGAGCCGGCGCCGGACATCGTGCTGGTCCAGGGGGGCATCAACGACCTCTATACCGGCGTGCCGGAGGACGACATTGTGGACAACATCCGTGCCATCGTCCGCAAGACAAAGGAAACGCTGCCGGAGGCGGGCGTCATCGTCCAGTCCATCTATCCCGTGTCGGCCAGCCGGGGCATGGACCTGAACGGGGCCATCCGCCGGGTGAACGCCCGGCTGAAGGCGCTGACGGAAGAGGAGGGGTGCCTGTACGCGGACGTGCATGCGGCCTTGGCCGCTGAGGACGGCGCCCTGGCGGCGGGATACGCCGACGACGGGCTGCACCCCAGCGTGAAGGGCTACCGGGCCGTGGCGCCCGTGGTCTCCGACGCGATCCTCGCGGTGATACGGGGGAGATGACCGGCGCGGTGCCGTAGCAAGGAAGTGTTGATCGGAGGGTGGAACATGAAAAGACATAGGTCTCGTGTGCTTGCGCTTCTGCTCACGCTGGCGATGGCGGTGAGCGGCACCCCGGCGCTTGCGGCCAGCGATGAGGCCGCGGCGCTGCGTCCCGCCTGTGAGGCGTATCTGCAATGCCTGGAGGAGGAACAGCCCTACATCGAACAGTACAGCTGGAACAGCCGGCCCGTCGCCCTGACCGATATCACGGACGACGGGGTCCCGGAGCTCATCTATATGCGGGCTGAGTCGACGCCGGCGGTGACGCTGCGCATCGCCACCTTCCGGGACGGAGAGCTCGTCTGGCTCTATTCCGACGGCGCGACGAGCTGGGACGGCCAGGTGGGCGGCGGCTTTGCCCACTGTCTCTTCAAAACAGCGGGCGACACGGCGCTGTATGCGTATCTTCGTCCCCCCTTTGAGACAGAGGGACACATCGGCTTTTCCCGCTTTGAGGAGACGGCGGACGGGACGCTGAAGCGGACGCCGGTCTGCATGGAGAACTTCTTCATCAGCCATGAAGGCGGGTATAATGAGTCCGTCACCTATCTGGTGGATGGGGCCAAGGGCACGGAACAGGACTATCTGGAGCGGGCGGGTGAGATCGGCTCGTCCGTCACAGAGGTCTTCCAGTCTACCATGGGCTCCTGGGAGGACGAGGGCCTTCCGGGACAGGCCGATCTGCAGTCACTGTGCAGCGCCATGACCTGTGAGGAGGCGATCGCGTATCTCAATGACCTGGCCGCCGGCAAAGTCTCCTGGGAGGACGCAGCGGCTCAGTCCGGCAGGACCGAGGTCGACGCGGCCACCCTGCCCGATTCCCTCAACGCGTTTTTGAAGCAGTTCATCGACTGGTACGGGACCGGCGGGAATTATGCCTCGGATTCCTATTATGACTGCGAACACGCGGCGGATGGCAGCTCCAATATCATGGCGGGCATCGTCAACTGCGTGACGCCGTCCATCGTGGACTTCTCCCTGTATCCCGGCGTCATGCCGGAGGAGCACATGAGCATGGACGACTGGTATGTGGTCTATGACGGCCCCACCGCCGACTGGGTGGCAAAGAACATCTTCAACGTCCCGGACGGCGATCTGGATACGCTGGTCCGGCAGGCGGAGGAGCAGGGGTGGTTCCGTCTGGACGGCATGGATGACGGCAGCTATCAGTACATCTCGCCCATCATCGGCGGCATCGGCGATACGGGCACCGAGGTGCGGCTGTCGTCGGCGGAGTTCGACGGCGAAAAGTATTATGTGGTATACGACCTGTATCAGGTATGGTTCACCACGGACGGGAAGGACGAATACCTCAGTTCCTATTACGCCGAACTGGAGTACAAAGACATAGACGGCCAGAGCTACTGGTCCATGTACCGGAACAGCAAGGATATCCCGCCGGAGGCCAAGGCTTCCGCGGACGGATGGCTGGGGCGGTGGTACGCGGATACGGGGGAGTATTTGGATATCCGGTCCGTCTCGGATACCGGGATATCCATGGTGTTTCATATCATCATCGAGAACGGCGAGTTCATGGACTCCCCCTATGAGCTGGAGTTTGACAACGGCGCAAGAACGGTGGCCTCTGAGATGGGCGGCCCGGAGGACCATGGCAGCTGGGAGTATACGTTCATCCTGGGCGACGGGTATATCACCGTGCAGTCACGGTACCCGGATCAGGTATTCACGAAAGGTGACAGCGCCCCCTACAGCGGTACGATCACGGTGACCGCTGATGATGTCAACATCCGCTCCGGTCCGGGGACGTACTATGCGCGCCTGGGCGAGGCCGACCGGGGCGCCCGGTTTACGGCCACCGGCAGGACAGGCGGCTGGTATCAGATCGATTATTACGGCACTACGGCCTACATCATAGAGGACTACGTCACCGAGGGCGACAGTGCTTTTACGGTGACGGCGGACAGCGGCACGCTCACGGTGACCGCAAATGATGTGAACATCCGCACCGGTCCCGGCACAGGATATGAATCCATCGGCAAGGTCTCCTACGGCGTGCCGTTCGCCATCACCGGCAAGATCGGGAACTGGTATCAGATCGACTATTACGGCACCACGGCCTATATCATCGGAGACTACGTCGTCATAAGTTGACGGGCAGCCAATAAAAAAGTGGGCCGAAGCCCAAACAAAAAGGACACGCTTTCGCGTGTCCGCCCAGGCTGTCAAAGAAGACTCTTTGCCAGCCTGAAAGCCGAGTATTTCCTGCCGTCAAAGCCGTCATGAAATACTGCCGCTGCGCGGCGCAAATACATTTGCCGGCTTTTGATCCCATTTGAGGCGGGGCTCCGCCCCCCTCAAGCTCCCCCTGCATCATCCAAGCGTATACGTGTTTTTGATAAGCTCAGAGGACACGCTTTCGCGTGTCCTCCGACGGGCTCCCATCGCAAACCAGCGAAGCGTTTGCGATGGGAAAAGGAGAAAGACCTCTGACCGATGGAGGAGCCTCGCTTGCGAGGATCTGACATCTTCAAGAGTCCAATTGGGGTCCCCACGCGGCACGCTTGTCGCGTGGGGAAAAGGAAGAATGGCCCTGACCGATGTCTGGAGCCTCGCTTGCGAGGATACAGCATCTTCAGGGCCATTCTGACGTGGTGGAGCAACCTGCTCCAAATCCGAACCAAAGGCGGCCTCTATCTCTGATAGGGTAATCGGCTCCGTGCCATC
>CANQIH010000032.1 GCA_947624035.1 uncultured Oscillospiraceae bacterium
GGCGGTCTTGGCGGCGATGACGATGCCGCCGGTGCCCCGGTCGATGCGGTTGCACAGGGCGGGGGCGAAGCTGTTCTCCGCCGCCGGGTCCCACTGGCCGGACTGGAAGGCGTAGGCCTGGATGCGGGCGATGAGGGTGTCCGCAGACCAGCCCTTCGCCTCGTGGCACAGCACCCCGGGCCGCTTGTTCACCAGCAGGATGTTCCCGTCCTCATAGACGATATCCAGGTCCGGCCGTACCGTCTCCAGCCAGCGGTCATTTTGCCGCTTTTCCGCGGTGAAAAACTCCTCGGCCACATATAGGCGCACGGTATCCCCGGCCTGCAAACGCACGTCCGGCCGCACCCAATGGCCGTTGACCTTCACGTCCTTGCGGCGGAAGGTTTTCTGGAGCAGGGCCGAGGGCATGCCGGGCAGCATCTTGGCGGCGAACCGGTCGGCCCGCTGGCCCGCGTCATTGGCATTTACGGTAAATTCTCTCATAAGTTTTATTTTATCATCGTTTCCGATGAAAAAATAGGATTGACAACTTGTTTTTCATCAACTATAATACTTTGGCGACTATGTGAGGTTATTCCAATGCTTCTTGACCTGCACGAGATCATCGAGGTGCCGGGAGGACAAGTCCCCTTTCAGTGCGAGCTGGACCGGGAGCGGCTCTCCTTCCCCACGCTGGAATCGTTCCGCGGACCGGTGACGGCCCAGGGCCTGGTGAAAAACACCGCCGGCGTTCTGGAGCTGACCGCCGGCGTCCGGGCGGACATGACCGTCCGGTGCGACCGGTGCGCAAAGCCCGTGGACGTGGTTCTCACGCCCCATTTCACCGCTACGCTCCAGGCGGACGCGGAGGATGCGGACAGCGAGAACATCTTCCCCCTGGAGGGGGACAGCGCGGACGTGGGCGATGTGCTGGAGACCCTGTTCATCCTGAACATGGACCAGAAGTTCCTGTGCCGGGAGGATTGCAAGGGGCTGTGCCCCACCTGCGGAAAGGACCTCAACGACGGCCCCTGCGGCTGCCGGCAACAAATCGATCCAAGAATGGCCGTTTTGGGACGGCTGTTGGATGATATACAGGAGGTGTGAACAATGGCAGTCCCTAAAAGAAAAGTATCCCACGCCAGAAAGAGCAAGCGCCGCTCCAGCGTCTGGAAGCTGCGTCTTCCCAAGCTGGTCGCCTGCCCCAACTGCGGCGAGTTCCATATGCCTCACCGCGTCTGCCCCGCCTGCGGCAAGTACGACGGGCGCGAAGTCATCGCGGTGGGCGAGGACAAGTGATCTTCTTGCAGACTAGGGAGGCTGCGGCCTCCCTTTTTTGCTCCTGTTCCATTGCCAATTAATTGGTATTTTTCGGGACGGCTATCGCCGTCCCTGCTCTGCTATTATTTGAAGGGAGGCGCGGCGTGAGCAGACCACTGGTAGCCATCGTGGGCCGCCCCAACGTGGGCAAGAGCATGCTCTTCAACCGGCTGGCGGGACAGCGGCTGTCCATCGTGGAGGACACGCCGGGCGTCACCCGGGACCGGCTGTACGCCCCCTGCGAGTGGGCGGGGCGGCGCTTTGACATCGTGGACACCGGCGGCATCGAGCCCAACACCGCCGACGAGATACTGCTTTTCATGCGCGAGCAGGCCATGATGGCCATCGACAGCGCGGACGTGATCGTCATGGTGGCGGAGATCGGCACCGGCATCACCGCCGCCGACCAGGAGGTAGCCGGGATGCTCCAGCGCAGCGGCAAGCCCGTGGTGCTGGCGGTGAACAAGATGGACGCCACAGGCCCCAACGACCCGGGCATCTATGAGTTCTACAACCTGGGCCTGGGGGACCCCATCGCCGTGTCCGCCGTCCACGGCCACGGCACCGGCGACCTGCTGGACGCCTGCGTGGCCCACTTCCCTCCCGAGACGGAGGAGCAGGAGGAGGCCGGCCGCATCCGGGTGGCCGTCATCGGCAAGCCCAACGTGGGAAAGAGCTCCCTCATCAACTTCATCCTGGGCGAGAAGCGCGTCATCGTGGCGGACATGCCCGGCACCACCCGGGACGCGGTGGACACCCCTGTGGACAACGAGTTCGGCCAGTACCTCTTCATCGACACCGCCGGCATCCGCCGGAAGAGCAAGGTCAACGAGCGGGTGGAGAAGTTCTCCGTCATGCGGGCCCAGCTGGCGGTGGACCGGTGCGACGTGTGCCTCATCATGATCGACGCCCGGGACGGCGTCACCGAGCAGGACACCAAGATCGCGGGTCTCGCCCACGAGGCGGGCAAGGCCAGTATCATCGTAGTGAACAAGTGGGATCTGGTGGAGAAGGAGACCAACACCATGGCCGAGATGCGCAAGGCCGTGAAGCGGGACCTGTCCTTCATGGACTACGCGCCGGTGGTATTTATCTCCTGCTTGACGGGACAGCGGACGGGGCGTATATTTGAGATGGTGAACACTGCGAACGAGCAGGCGTCCATGCGCATCTCCACCGGCGCGCTGAACAACATCCTGGCCGACGCCCAGGCACGCCAGCAGCCCCCCACCGACAAGGGCCGGCGGCTGAAGGTGTACTACATGACCCAGACGGGCGTGCGTCCCCCCCACTTCGTCATCTTCTGCAACAAGAAAGAGCTCTTCCACTTCTCCTATCAGCGCTATATAGAAAACCGCATCCGGGCGGCCTTCCCCCTGGAGGGCACACCGGTGAAGCTGACCATCCGGCAGAAAGGAGATACAGAATAATGTCTTTTCTGGTGCTGTTTCTTCTCATCGTCATCGCCCTGATCTCCTACGGCACCGGCGCACTGAACACCGCCCTGCTGCTCAGCCGCTTCGTGCTGCAAAAGGACCTGCGCAGGCATGGCTCCGGCAAGACCGGCTATGCCAACTTCGTGCGGGTGTTCGGGCCCCGGTGGGGCTACGCCCTCATCGCGGTGGACGTGCTCAAGGGCGCCATCGTCATCCTCCTGGGCGGCCTTCTCATGCAGATACCGGCCCAGGGCTTCCCCGTCATCGGGCGGCTGTTCGCCGGTCTCTGGCTCATGCTGGGCCAGATGTACCCGGTGCAGCAGCAGTTCCGGGGCGGCAAGGGCGTGGTGGCCTGCATGACGGCTCTGTGGCTGGCCGACTGGCGGGTGGGCCTCATATCCACGGCGGTGTTCATCATCGTGGTGGCCTTCTCCCAGTACATCTCCCTGGCCGGGGTGGCCGCCTGCGTGGCGGGCGCCCCCGCGGCGTGGATATTCGTGTCCGGGGATAATTTGAAGGGCATGGCGGGCCTGCTGGCCCTCATCATGGCCATCGTCATCGTCTGGCGCCACCGGGGCAACCTCTTCAAGATCCAGGCGGGCCGGGAGCCCAAGGTGAAGTGGGGCCGCCAGCCCAACCGGAAGATCAAGGACGACGACTTCTGATATGTACACATACCTCCCCCGTCCGGCGGACAGGGGAGGTTTTCCTGCGCGGGTGAAAAAGGGCGCGTTTCAAACGCGCCCTTTTTCATTACCGCTTGGCGAGGAAGCCGATGGCGGCCGCCAGCAGGTCCGCCGCGCCGGAGCGGGTCAGCACCATCTCCATGTCCTCCCGGGCGCCCCGGATGATGCCGCAGGCGGCCAGGTTGGCCGCGGCCTGGGCCCCGGCATCGGTGACGCCGGCGCTCTCATAGGCCGCCGCGCTCACCACGTCGGTGACGCCCAGGACGGAGTTGAGCATCACGCAGGCGTCCTGCCAGGTGATGGCGTCCTCCGGCTGGAAGCTGGCGCCGGTGGCGGTGGCCTCGCCCCGGATATAGCCGTTCATCAGCGCCGTGGCCACGTAGGGCTTCAGCCAGCCGTCGATGGCGCCGTCATCCTGGAAGCCCGTGGAACTGACGCCCTTGAGAAGGTCCACGTCCGCCGCGGCCATGCACATGGAGAGGAACTCCCCCCGGGTCACGGTGTCATCGGGCCGGAACACATAGGCCGAGCCCACGCTCTCGCCGGTGAACACGCCGTTTTCCGTGAGCACGATGGCGGCGTACTCGCTGCCGTTGCCGGTCATGTCGGAGTAGGTGAGCTTGGACTTCTGCTTGACGAGCCGGATGATGACCGTGCCCTCCTGGGACACGTTGCCGGCGCTGTCGATGGCCCTAAAGCCAAAGTAGTCCTTGCCCTTCTTGCCCTCCGCGGGGGTGTAGACGAAGTAGCCGTTGGCGGTCAGGTCCACCTTGCCCTTCATGGGGTCGGTGACGATCTCAAAGGTGAGACCGTCGCCCTCGGCGTCATGGGCCGTGAGCTGGCCGCCCAGAGACACGCCCCGGTAGGTCTCCAGCTCCTGGTTCTCCGCCACGGGCGGCGTATTTTCTTTGCCGCTGCCGCTGGCGTCAGAGGGCTTCTCCGTGGCGCCGCTGGCGGCGTCGGCCTGGACGTCCTCCGTCAGGACCCGGCCGCCGGCGCTCTGGACCGTGATGGTGGGCAGACCGGCTTCCTCCTCCGCGGCTACGGTCTGCTGGGCGGGCTGGGTGACGGCGTCCCGGACGGCGGGCGCCCCCGCCGCAAAAACGGGCGTGGCCCCCAATGTGAACAGGAGCAGCATCGCCCACGCGATGAATGATCGTTTCATGTAGCAACCTCCATGTAGATTTGTACCGCTATTGTGCGCCGCGGCGCGGCAAAATATTCCCCCCGCGGGAGAAATACGCAAGGCGCGCAGCCGATGCGGGCGGGATTTTTCAGTTGACACCGCCGCGGTTACTGTATATAATAATGGGGTTGCTGGCTAAAAATGTATCCTGCCAACTAACGGCGGCGGACGGACGTCCGCCGGCGATGAGTAATACTGATGAAAGGAAGAAAAAACCATGCTACGCACCTATCAGCCCAAGAAGATCCACGCTCAGAAGGAGCACGGCTTCCGCAAGCGCATGTCCACCCGCAACGGACGCAAGGTCCTGTCCGCCCGCCGGGCCAAGGGCCGCAAGAGACTCAGCTACTGATCCTGACCGGATCGGGTGGGGACGTTGAGATTCACCACTTCCCTGAAAAAAAACTCCGACTTCCACCGCGTTTACCGCAAGGGCAGAAGCGCCGTGAGGCCGTGTCTCGTGCTGTACGCCAGACGGGCCGGCGGCGCTGAGAGCCGCCTGGGCATCACCGTGTCGACCAAGGTGGGCAAGGCCCACACCCGCAACCGGGTCCGGCGGCGCCTGCGGGAGATATACCGCCTGCACGAGGAGGGGCTTCGCCCCGGCTACGACTTTGTAGTCGTGGCGCGCACGCGGGCGGCGGGAGCTGCATACAGGCGGCTGGAATCCGAATTCCTGTCCGCGAGCCAGGAGCTGGGGGCGGCGCTGTGAAAGGGCTGCTGCTGGCTATCGTGCGTTTTTACAGGAGGCGCATCTCCCCCACCAAACCGCCCTGCTGCCGGTTCATCCCCACCTGCAGCGAGTACGCCCTCATCGCCATCGAGCGGTACGGGGCCTGGAAGGGCGGGTGGCTGGCGCTCAAACGCATCCTGCGCTGCCATCCCTTCCACTTCGGGGAGCACGACTTTTACGATCCTGTGCCCTAAATAGGAGAAAAGTATGTTACGATCGATCGCTAAGCCCTTCGGCTGGCTGATGCTCAAGCTCTACACCATCACGGGCAACTACGGCGTGGCCGTCATCCTGTTCGCCCTGGTGGTCAAGCTCATCATGCTGCCGTTCCAGCTCAAGAGCAAGAAGAGCATGATGCGCACCTCGCGCATGACGCCCCGGCTCAAGGAGCTGGAAAAGAAATACGGGAACGATCAGCAGCGCTATCAGCAGGAGCTGGCACGGCTCTACAAAGAGGAAGGCGTCAACCCCATGGGCGGATGCCTGTGGATGCTGATCCCCTACCCCATCCTTATCGCCCTGTACTACGCCATCCGCTACCCCATCACCACCATGATGGGCGTCGCGGAGAACCTTCTGGCCGAGGGCGGCGCCATCTTCCAGAAGCTGACGGAGCTGGGGTTCGATATCACGACCTACTCCGCCACCCGCAACGCCCAGTTCTACTCCCAGATCTATCAATCCCAGTTCATCACCGAGCACTTTGCCGACTTCCAGCCCCTTTCCGACAAGCTCCATGAGCTGAGCTACCGTTTCCTGGGCATCGACCTGGCCCAGGTGCCCCAGCTGTCCTTCTGGAACTGGGACTGGTCCAGCTTTTCCAAGTGGGGCCCAGCCCTGGGACTGTTCCTGATCCCGGTGCTGTCCGCCGTGCTCAGCTGGCTGAGCATGAAGATCTCCAACGCCTCAAACCCCCAAACCAAGGACCAGCAGCAGCAGATGAAGTCCATGAACCTCATCATGCCGCTGATCTCCCTGTGGATCTGCTTCACCATGCCCGGCGTCATGGGCATCTACTGGATCGCCCAGAGCGTGTTCATGATCATCCAGGACGTGGTGCTGACCAAGATCTTCAACAAGCAGCTGGACGTGGAGGACGCCGACCGCATCGAGCGGGAGAAGGCCCGGGAGGCCGAGCTGGAGGCCAAGCGCCAGGAGACGGAACGGCTGAAGGCCGAGGGCGCCACGGTGGAGAACCGGAACACCTCCAAGAAGAACAAGCGCGCCGTGGCCGCCCAGAAGGAAGTGGAGCGCAAGGCCGCCGAGGCCCGGGCCGCCAAGGCCGCCCGCCGGGCTGCCCTGGGCATCCCCGAGGAGGAGATACCCGCCTCCCAGGTGGGCAACCGGCGTTATGCCCGGGGCCGCGCCTATGTGCCCGACCGGTACACCAACCCCGATGAGGCCGAGGAGAAGACCAAGGCCGCCGCCGCGGAGAGTGCGGATTATGACGAGACCCAGGCGGAGACCGCCGCTCAGGAGCCGGAGGAGACCGCTCCTGAGACCAGCGAGACCGCCATGCTGCCCGAGGCTGGAGAGACCGCCCAGGAGGCGGAGGAGGCCGAGACCTCCCAGCCGGAGGATGACGCCGCAGCCCAGGAGGACGAGCCCGCCGAAGCCGATGGGGACGAAGAGCCCAGCGGCGATCAATAACGGAGGAAGAACGTAAGAGATGCAGAATTCCATAGAATTTCGCGGCAAGACCACGGACGACGCTCTGGCCAAGGCCCTGGCGGCCCTGGGCATGGAGCGGGACGACGTGTCCGTGGAGATCCTGGAGCGCGGCAAGACCGGCTTTCTGGGCATCGGCGCCGTGGAGGCCGTGATCCGGGTGACCTATGAGACCCCGGACGAGCCCGCGCCGGAGCCCCCCAAGCCTGCCCCCGCGCCGGAGAGAAAGCCCGCGCCTGAGCGCCGTCCCGTCCCTGAGCGCAAGCCCGAACCGCCCAGGCCCGCCCCCGAGAGAAAGCCCGCCCCTGCTCCCAAGGCAGAGGCCCCCAAGCCCCCCAAGCCGGAGGCCCCCAAGGCCCCCCGGGTGGAGGGGACCCAGGCCGAGCAGACTGAGGCCTTCCTGAAGGGCCTTCTGGAGCACATGGGCGTGCAGGCCGAGATGGAGATCACCCCCCGGGAGGGCGGCGGTCTCAACGTGGAGCTGTCCGGCAGCGGCATCGGCGCCGTCATCGGCCGCCGGGGCGAGACCCTGGACGCCATCCAGCATTTGACCAACTACGCCGTCAACCGGGGCAGCGACCGCCGGGCCCACATCAACGTGGACGCCGAGCACTACCGCTCCAAGCGGGAGGACTCCCTGGTGCGCCTGGCGGAAAAAATGGCCGAGAAGGCCATCAAGTACAAGCGCAGCATGGCCCTGGAGCCCATGAACTCCTATGAGCGGCACGTGATCCACACCGCCCTCCAGGACTACGAGGGCGTCACCACCAGCTCCACCGGCACCGAGCCCAACCGCCGCGTGGTGGTCTCCTATGTCCGCCCGGAGACGGAAAAGAAAGAGGACAAAGGTTACAAAGAATGGTGCTGAGTCGTTTGAAAGGCATAGCCTTTCAAACGAGTAAGGGCTGCGGCCCGCTGCAGCGCACACGCAAGCGCGCACGTTTGCGGGCCGAGAAGTATTTTTCCCGAGGTACACGCCCCCGGGAAAAATGATTTGTATTTATTTGCGCCCGCGGGCGCAAACTCTGCGAGGCAGAGTTAAGCGGGACGGTCACTGCCGTCCCGCTTGCAGTATAGAGAAAGGAGGGGTGAGCCGTGGTATTTTCCAGCGCCATATTCCTGTTTGCCTTTTTCCCGGTGACCTTTGCGCTTTACCGCGTCGTGCCGGGGATGAAGGCCAAAAACGCCGTGCTGCTGGTGTTCAGCCTGGTATTCTACGCCTTCGGGCGGCTGGCCTACGTGCCGCTGCTGGTCCTCTCCATCCTGGTCAACTGGTCTGCCGGGCGGCTGCTGGGGCTGGACTGGCCCAAGGCCCGGCGGCGCCTCGTGGTGACCCTGGCGGCGGTGGTCGACCTGGGCCTCATGGGCCTATTCAAGTACCTGGACTTTTTCATCGCCAACCTGAACGCCCTGCTGGGCACGGCCATCCCCGCCCAAAACATCCCCCTGCCCCTGGGCATCTCCTTTTTTACCTTCACGGCCCTGAGCTACGTGCTCGAGGTCTACCGCAAGCGCGCCAACATGGCGAAAAGCCTCTGGCGGACAGCGCTCTACATCGCCCTCTTCCCCACCATCCTCTCCGGCCCCATCGTGGGCTGGAAGACCGCCGCGCCCCAGCTGGAGCAGCGGACCTGCGACGCGGAAAAGACCGCCCGGGGCCTGCGCCGGTTCGTGGTGGGCATGGCAAAAAAGCTGCTCATCGCGGACACCGTGGGCCGGATGGTGGACGCTCTCTTCGCCGCGGAGGCCATGGACGCGCGCCTGGCCTGGCTGGGAGCCGTGGGCTACGCGGTGCAGATCCTCTTCGACTTCGCCGGCTACTCCGACATGGCCATCGGCATCGGCATGACCTTCGGCTTCGCCCTGCCGGAGAACTTCGACAGGCCCTACACGTCCCTGGGCATGACGGACTTCTGGAAGCGCTGGCACATGAGCCTCACCGCCTGGTTCCGCAATTACCTCTACATGCCCCTGGTGATGACGAAGCCCCTGCGGCGGCTCTATAAGAAATGGGCCGCTCGGTACGGCCGCTCCACGGCCAACAAGCTCTCCATCCTCATCCCCATGGCCGTGGTGTGGCTGCTGACGGGCCTGTGGCATGGCGCGGCCTGGAACTACGTGCTGTGGGGCCTGTGGCACGGCTTTTTCTGCGCCCTGGAGGGCGTGGGGCTCATCCGCACCAAGAACCTGGAGAAAAGCGGCTTCGGCCGCCTGGTCCTGCGGGCCTACACCGCCGCCGTGGTGCTGTTCGGCACGGTGCTGTTCCGGGCCGGGAGCCTGGCCCAGGCCGGGCGGATGTACGCCGCCATGTTCACCGGCTGGCGGTTCTCCGCCGCCGGGACCCTGGTGCTCCAGCGGAGCGTCACGGGTCTCGCCGCCTTCTGCCTTGCGCTGGGGCTGGTCCTGTCTCTCGTGCGCCTGCCCAATGCGGAGACGAAGCTGGCGGATGCCAAGTGGGCACAGCCCCTGAGCTATGTGGGGTGCGGGGCGCTGCTGGCGCTGTGCCTCATGAGCATGGCCCAGAGCGGTTTCCAGCCCTTCATCTACCTGCAATTCTGATGGGAGGCGCGGCATGAAAAAGTTCTGGTATATCCTCGTCGCGGCCCTCTTCTTCCTGGCCTGTCTGGTGCCCTCCGTGGGCATGGTGATCGCCGGGCCGTCCCCCGCCGCCGCCAACGAGCCTCCCGCCACCCGGCCCAAGCTCACCCTGCCGGACGGCAGCTTCAATGAAAACGTCCTCTCCGAGGCCCAGACCTGGCTCTCCAACGGCTTTTTCGGCCGCCTGGACCTGATCACCGCCTGGGATGGCCTCTGCGCCAAGCTCTTCCACACCTCCGTCAACGACGATGTGCTCATCGGCCCGGACGGGTGGCTGTTCTTCGGTGCCGCCGTAGACGATATCTCCGGCGCGAACCAGATGTCCGACCGGGAGATCTGGTGCGCCGCCCGGAGCCTGGCCCTCATGCAGGAGTATGTGGAGAGCCAGGGGGCCCGGTTCCTGTTCACGGTCCCCTGCGGCAAGTACACCCTCTACCCCGAACACGCCCCGGACTATGTGACCGTGGCGGAGGGCTCCGACCGCCAGCGGCTGGAGGTTGCCCTGGCGGAGCAGGGTGTAAATTATGTAAACCTTTACGACGCCTTCACCGCGGTGGACGAAGAGCTCTACTGGCGGCTGGACAGCCACTGGAACGGCAAGGGCGCGGCATTGGCCGCCGACGCCATCCTGGCCGGGGCGGGCCTTCCCGGCGATTACTTCGCCGGGCCCTTCACGGAGACCCAGGACCACGTGGGCGACCTCTATGAGATGCTTTACCCCACCGGCGCGGAGCGGGAGACGGACTACGCCTGGGCCCCGGGCTTCACCTTCACCCACCTGGGCCGGTTCCACAGCGCCGATGACATCACCATCGAGACGGAGAACCCGGACGCCGGCGGCAGCCTTCTCATGTTCCGGGACTCCTCGGGCCGGAACCTCTACCCCTACCTGGCCCAGAGCTTCGGCCACGCCCTGTTCTCCCGGCTCAACAACTACCGCCTGGACTACATCGCCCAGCAGCAGGCGGACACGGTGGTGGTGGAGATCGCAGAGCGGACGCTGCCCTACCTGCTGGAATACCCGGCGGTGTACCCCGCCCCACAGCGGGACGAGGCCGTACTGGATGGCCTGGAGGCCGTACCGGTGACGGCAGAGACCGACGATAGCCAGACCATGGAGGGCTATGTCCAGTATACCGGCACACTGCCGGACACGGCGGCGGACTCGCCGGTGTACGTCCGCGCCGGGGACGCGGTCTATGAGGCCATCCCCGCCGCCGGCCGCTTCACCCTCTGGCTCCCGGAGGACACGCCAGCGCCGGAAGAGGCATATGTGATGATGTGAGAAACAGCGGAGAGATGGACAAAATCTCTCCCTCCGTCTTGGCCTGACGGCCAAGCCACCTCCCTCATCAGAGGGAGGCATCGATGCGGTAACTGCCAATGGCCCCCTCTGACGAGGGGGCTGTCGCGAAGCGACTGAGGGAGAGAATGAAAACCTACAACAAGAATAATATCCCACTTGCCAAGGACCTTCGCAAGAATATGACGCCATGGGAGAGAAAGCTGTGGTATGAGTATTTGCGCGATCATCCTGTAAGATTTCAGATGCAGAAGGCGATCGGTGAATACATTGTTGACTTTTATTGTGCCAAGGCGCATCTGGCAGTAGAATTAGACGGCAGCGGACATTATGATAAAGAAACTCAGACACGAGACCTCTTTCGGACACAAGAGCTGGAAAGTCTAGGGCTTCATGTCATCCGGTTCAGTAACTTGGATGTTGACCGGTGCTTTGACAGCGTTTGCGAGGCGATCGATATGGCGGTCCAAAAGGGCCTTGCAGGCGACCCGAAGAATTAGCACTTGGCAGAATGGCAACTTCTCTCCCTCCGTCTCGTCGTCGCATGCGACAATAGGTCAGGACCCGGTGTAAGCACCGGGCCCTGAGTATTGCGCAGCGCCTCCTCTTCCCCAAAGGGCAAGCGTGCCCTTTGGGGGCCCATTGACGGCCAAGACACCTCCCTCGTCAGAGGGAGGCATTGGTGCGGTAACCGCCAGCGGTCCTCTCTGACGTGGGCTGTGGCAAAGCGACTGGGAGAGTGTGTTGCATACCGGAACCATAATATGAGAGCGCCGCTTTCGCGGCGCTTTTTTGTGTCCATTTGACGTACCGGGCGGGGCGTGGTAAAGTATGGATGAAAGGCGGCGGTGGAGATGTACAAGCTGCTGGGCGCGGACGGGAAGGTATACCTGTCCGAGACACCGGGGACATTGGGCGGCAACGGCAAGGAGAAGAGATACGGGCGGCTGGACTGCGGCTCGGCCCTCAGCTCTATGCGGAGGTATCCGGGCGTATACGAGAAAAACCGCGTCTTTTTCGCGGACGAGAGGGCGGCGCTGGCCGCCGGGTACCGCCCCTGCGGCAACTGCCTGCGGGCAAAGTACCGGGAGTACATGGCCGGCCCGGCGAAATACCGGGCCAAGTTCGGGCTGTAAAGGAGAGCATCATGATCTACACAGAGCTGACCATCCGGGCCATGAAGGTGGCCTATGAGGCCCACCACGGGCAGGTGGACCAGACCGGGGTGCCCTACATCTTCCACCCCATGCACGTGGCGGAGCAGATGACTGACGAGGTATCCTGCTGCGCGGCGCTGCTCCACGACACGGTGGAGGACACGTCCCTCACCATGGACGAGCTGACGGACATGTTCCCCCCGGCGGTGACCCGGGTGGTGCGCCTTCTGACCCACGAGGTGGGGGTGCCCTACCTGGACTACGTGCGGGCGGTGGCCAGGGACCCGGTGGCCCGGGCAGTGAAGCTGGCGGACCTGGAGCACAACGCGGACCAGACCCGGTTCGCCGGGTGCGAGGTGTCCCAGGAGCGGCTGGCCTATTTCCGGGAGAAGTACGCCGCGGCCCGGACCATCCTGGAGGAAGCGGATGACGGCGGCGATGTATAAGATACTGATCGTGGAGGACGACGCCGCCA
This sequence comes from uncultured Oscillospiraceae bacterium, assembly GCA_947624035.1. GTDB lineage: Bacteria > Bacillota > Clostridia > Oscillospirales > Oscillospiraceae > CAJOIG01. The sequence continues at coordinate 12,542 of CANQIH010000032.1, forward strand.
TGGCCGCGGCCATGGAGAAGCAGATCAGAAGCTGGGGCCACGGCGTGCGGTGCGTGAAGGACTTTCGGAACGTGCTGGGTGAATTCCTGGACTACGACCCCCACCTGGTGCTGCTGGACATCGGTCTGCCCTTTTATAACGGCTACCATTGGTGTGAGCAGATACGAAAGGTGTCCGACGTGCCGGTGGTGTTCATCTCCTCCGCCTCGGACAACATGAACATCGTCATGGCCATGACCATGGGCGGGGACGACTTTCTGCCAAAGCCCGTGGATCTCGCGGTAATGACGGCGAAGATACAGGCCGTGCTCCGCCGGGCCTACGACATGGGCGGGAAGATACCGGTGCTGGAGCACAAGGGCGCGGTGCTGAACCTGAACGACGCCAGCCTCACCTACGAGGGCCAGCGGCTGGAGCTGACGAAAAACGAGTTTCGCATCCTCCAGACCCTGCTGGAGAACAAGGGCAAGGTGGTGAGCCGGGAGACCCTCATGACCCGGCTCTGGCAAATGGACGCCTATGTGGAGGAGAACACCCTCACCGTGAACGTGACCCGGCTGCGCAAGAAGCTGGAGGACGCAGGCCTCCGTGACTTCATCGCCACCCGGGTGGGCGCGGGCTACATCGTGGGCTGACATGGAGCGGGAGACGTGGTATCGGGCCCTGTGGGCCTATCTGAGGCCATATATGGGCCATTTCGCCGTCCTGGCCCTGGGGACGGCCATCTTTGGGGCTGTGTTCGCGCTGTACGGCCTGCCCCTGGAGGCGGTGGCCTACGCCGCGGGGCTGTGCCTGCTGGCGGGGTGCACAGCGCTGGCCCTGCGGTATCCCCGGGCCCGGCGGGCCCGGCAGGAGCGCCGGGCGGCCCTGGACATCCTGCCGGAGGCGGCGGGCCCCCTGCCGGAGGCGTCATGCCCGGAGGGAGATGATTTCCGGGCCATGGCGGAAAAGCTGCGCCGCTCCTACGCCGAGCTTATGACGAAGCGGGAGGCAGAGCTCCAGGAGAGCCGGGACTATTACGCCACCTGGGTCCACCAGATCAAGACCCCCATCGCCGTCATGCAGATGACCCTCCAAGCCGAGGATACCCCGGAGAACCGGGCGCTGCTGGGTGAGCTTTTCCGCATACGGCAGTACGCGGAGATGGCCCTGAACTACATCCGCCTGGAGTCGGACAGCTCGGACCTGGTGATCCGCACCGTGGCGCTGGACGGCGTCATCCGCCAAGCGGTGCGCCGGTACGCCCCCCAGTTCGTCCAGAAGCGGCTGGCCCTGCGCTACGAGCCCACGGCCGAGACCGCCCTCACGGATGAGAAGTGGCTGCTTTTCATATTGGAGCAGCTTCTCTCCAACGCGGTGAAGTACACCCCGGCGGGGTCGGTGACCATCGCCGTGACGGCCGGGCCGGTGCTGTCCGTGACCGACACGGGCATCGGCATCGCGGCGGAGGATCTGCCCCGGATATTCGAGAAGGGTTTTACGGGCTACAACGGCCGGACGGACAAGTCCGCCACGGGCCTCGGCCTCTACCTCTGCCGGATGACGGCCCAAAAGCTCCGCCACCGGCTCTGGGCGGAGTCCGTGCCCGGCCGGGGCAGCACCTTCTACCTGGACCTCCGCCGGGAGGAATTGGTAGTAGAATAACATAGTGAACGGCCCCTGCCATCCGGCAGGGGCCGTTTGAGCTTGTAAAAAACGCGCATATAGTTGGATGATGCAGGGGGAGCTTGAGGGGGGCGGAGCCCCGCCTCAAATGGGATCAAAAGCCGGCAAATACTTGTATT
>CANQIH010000033.1 GCA_947624035.1 uncultured Oscillospiraceae bacterium
CCCTACAACGCCATCGCCCACCTGGAGCGGCCCTGCAAGAAGGTCTGCCCCGCGGACGCCATCACCTACGACGAGTATGGCGTGTGCAAGATCGACGAGAACAAGTGCATCCGCTGCGGCATCTGCATCCACAGCTGCCCCTTCGGGGCCATCAGCGCAAAGCTGTCCGTGGTGGACGTCATCGAGGCCATCAAGGCGGGCAAGCGGGTGGTGGCCATGGTGGCCCCCGCCACCGAGGGCCAGTTCGGGGAGGGCATCACCATGGCCAGCTGGCGCACCGCCCTCAAAAAGGCCGGCTTTGCCGACATGGTGGAGGTGGGCCTTGGGGGCGACATGACCGCCGCCGCGGAGGCCGCCGAGTGGGCCGAGGCCTACAAGGAGGGCAAAAAGATGACCACCTCCTGCTGCCCCGCCTTCGTGAACATGATACGGCTCCACTTCCCCGCCCTGGCGGACAACATGTCCACCACCGTCTCTCCCATGTGCGCCGTGAGCCGGTACCTCAAAGCCCAGGACCCGGACGTGGTGACTGTGTTCGTGGGCCCCTGCATCGCCAAGAAGAGCGAGGTCAACCTCCACGGCATCGAGGGCAACGCGGACTACGTGCTGACCTACGGCGAGATACGCTCCATCATGTACGGCAAGGACATCGAGCTGGAGCCGGAGGACAACAGCTATCAGGCCAGCTCCGTGTACGGCAAGCGCTTCGGGGACGGCGGCGGCGTCACCGCCGCGGTGGTCCGGTGTTTTGAGGAGATGGGCGAGGACATCAAGCCCGAGGTCATGCGCTGCTCCGGTGCGGCGGAGTGCAAAAAGGCGCTGCTGCTCATGAAGGCGGGCCGCCTGCCGGCAGACTTCATCGAGGGCATGGTGTGCGAGGGCGGCTGCGTGGGCGGCCCCAGCAAGAACATGACCGTGGCCGAGTCCAAGCGGGCCCGGGACGCCCTCATCGGCCAGGCAGATAAGCGGGGCGTGCTGGAAAACCTGAAGATGCTGGGCGCGGATACCGTGCCCATGCACCGGTAATACTGGCTGGGATAAGCGAGGCTATCTCTATGGCGGACAAGATCAAGCGTTTTCTCCGTACCGACGGAAGGGCCGTGGCCGTGAACCTCATCGGCTGCCTCATCGCCGGCATGAGCTTTTCCTTCCTCACCTTCCCCAACAACATCGTCTCCGGCGGCCTCACCGGCATCGCGCAGATACTGAATCTGCTCACCGGCCTGCCCGTGGGCGTGATGGTCATCGTCATGAACGTGCCGCTGTTTCTGGTGGCCTGGAAAAAGTTCGGCCTGCGGTTCATCATCTACTCCCTCATCGGCATGGTGGGCTCCAGCATGGCCATCGACTTTTTCAACATGTTCCACGTGGTCCTCACGGGCGACATCCTGCTGGCGGCGGTGTACGGCGGCCTTTTGAAGGGCCTGGGCTACGGCCTCATCTTCACCACCGGCGGCACCGCCGGTGGCACGGACATCCTCTCCCGGATGCTCCGCCGCAAGTACGCCCACATCCAGCTGGGCAACATCAGCCTGGTGCTGGACGCCACGGTGGTGGTGGCATTCGCCCTCATCTTCCACCGGTTCGACGCGGCCATGTACACCATCATCACCATGTTCGTGTCCAGCCGCATGGTGAACCTGCTGCTGTACGGCACCGCCAACTCCAGCGTGTGCTACATCATCACCACCGAGCCCCACAAGATCGCCCGGGCCATCGGCGAGAAGCTGCTGCGGGGCGCCACTCTTTTGAAGGGCGAGGGCGCCTACAGCGGCGAGGAGCGGGACGTGGTCCTGTGCGCCGTGAAGCGCCAGCAGATACCCGCTCTGAAAAAGCTGGTCTCTGAGCGGGACGGCCACGCCTTCGTCATCATCACACAGTCCCATGAGGTCTTTGGCAAGAACTTTCAGGATATCGTAAGAACTGATTAAAAGGGGGATACTTAACATGGCAGACATCATCGAGAACCTCAGGAAGAACGGCTTTGCCGTCACGGAATTCGACACCGCCGCCCAGGCGGCGGACTACCTGGCCGGCCGGGTCCACGGCAAGACCGTGGGCATGGGCGGCAGCATCACCCTCCAGCAGCTGGGCCTCTACGACAAGCTCAAGGAGGCCGGGGAGACCGTATACTGGCACCAGGTGACGCCGGGGGACGGCACCCTGGACGCCGCCGCCACCGCCCAGGCGTACATATGCAGCGCCAACGCCATCTCCCAGGAGGGCTACATCCTCAACATCGACGGCCGGGGCAATCGGGTGTCCGCCACCCTGTCCCGGAAGGAGACGGTGTACTTCGTGGTGGGCGAGAACAAGCTGTCCGGCCCCTTCCCCGAGGCTTTGGAGCGGGCCCGGAACGTGGCCGGACCGAGAAACGCCCAGCGGCTGCACAAGAACACCCCCTGCGCCGCCAAGGGCGACCGGTGCTATGACTGCGCCTCCCCCGACCGCATCTGCAACGCCCTGGTGGTGCTGTGGCGGCCCATCTCCGGCTGCGGTTCCATGGAGGTCGTGCTGGTCCACGAGGAATTGGGGTACTGAGCGCCAGGCCAATGCCTCCCTCTGACGAGGGAGGTGGACGCCGCCTTTGGCGGCGGCCGGAGGGAGAGATACGCCAGACTGCTTTTCTCTCCCCCAGTCAGCTGCGCTGACAGCCCCCTCGTCAGAGGGGGCCGCTAGCCCGGCAGAAGTTTGGACGACCACCTCCCCTCTCGGCTCCCCCTCGGGGGAGCTGGCGAGGAGCCCATCGGGCGACGAGACTGAAGGGGGGAACCTACACTGAAACTGACTTTCAGCTTTCCCCCTTCCGGCCGCTTCGCTCTGCTCAGCGTCCACCTCCCCCTCGGGGGAGGCAAGGGGCCTGATGGCTGTCCAGGTTTCTGCCAGCCCCAAGCCCCCCTGTGCAAGGGGATGTGGCCCGGCGCCAGCCGGGTCGGAGGGAGAGATACATCAACAGTGGTGGATATCTGTCTCTCCCCCAGTCAGCTGCGCTGACAGCCCCCTCGTCAGAGGGGGCCGCTAGCCCGGCAGAAGTTTGGATGACCACCTCCCCTCTCGGCTCCCCCTCGGGGGAGCTGGCCGCCGCTGTAAGCGGCGGTCTGAAGGGGGGGAAACCCGTGCTGAAACTGACTTTCAGCTTTCCCCCTTCCGGCCGCCTCGCTCTGCTCAGCGTCCACCTCCCCCCACGGCCCAGGCCGCCTTCTCTTGCCTTCGCCCCCTTCGGGCACGAAGGCAATTCACCTTGAGGGGAGGCAAGGGGCCTGGCAGGATCCTCACCCCGCCTCTTTCCCGTTTCCGCCCGTTTTCTAATCCGCTTCTAATCTGCTTTTCCTTCCGATCTAAAGTTCTTGTGCTACCATATGGTCATCAAATAAGGAGGCACTATTCATGGAGAGATATGAGATGGCCGAGCTGCTGGCCAAGAAAGCCAACGTGACTCTGGAGGAGGCCCGCCAGGCCCTGATCGACAACAACTGGGACCTGCTGGACGCCATGGTGGCCCTGGAGCGGGCCCACCGGGCCGCCTCCGCCTCCGTGGACATCGGCGCCGAGACCGGCCCCGAGGCGGACACCGTGAGGCCCGTGAAGAACGTCAGCGGCCGCAAACACCAGCAGATATTCACAAACGGCTTCGCCGTGCTGTGGCGGTACGTCAAAAAGCTGTTCCGCCTGTCCCTGGACAACGACTTCACCGTGGTCCGAAACGGCAAGGAGCTTCTGAGCGTGCCTGTGCTGGTGCTGGTGGTGCTACTCTTCGCCAGCATTGGGCTCATGCTGGTGGTGCTGCTGGCGGGACTGTTCCTGGGCTGCCAGTATCATTTCACCGGGCGGCTGGGGGCCTCGGGTCTCAACAGCGTCATGGACAAGGCCAGCGATCTGGCCGAGGACATCAAGGAGTCCTTCACCGACAAGAAGGACGAGTAAGGAGTGGTCGCTATGCCCGCCCGTATCCTGATCGTGGAGGACGAGGCGAAGATCGCCCGGTTCGTGGAGCTGGAGCTGGAGCACGAGGGCTATGACACGGCCAAGGCCGCCGACGGCCGCACAGGCCTGGACATGGCCCTCACGGGCCGGTTCGACCTGATGCTCCTGGACGTGATGCTCCCCGGCCTCAACGGCCTGGAGGTGCTGCGCCGCCTGCGAAACGAGTCGGCCATGCCCGTCATCATGCTCACCGCCCGGGACGCCGTGATGGACAAGGTCAGCGGCCTGGACATGGGGGCCAACGACTACATCACCAAGCCCTTCTCCATCGAGGAGCTCTTGGCCCGCATCCGGGCGGTGCTCCGCACCGGCGCGGCGGCGGAGAAAAAGGACCCGGTGCTCCGCTGCGGGGCCCTGACCCTGGACCCCGCCCGGCACACCGCCGCCTACGGCGGCGAGCCCATCACCCTCACCTACAAGGAGTTCGCCCTGCTGCAGTCCCTCATGGAGAACGCCGACATCGTCCAGACCCGGGAGGCCCTCTTAAAGCAGGTCTGGGGCTATGACTACGTGGGGGAGACCAACGTGGTGGACGTGTACGTCCGGTACCTGCGCCAGAAGATCGACAGCCCCTTCCACGCCAAGGTCATCCACACCGTCCGGGGCCTGGGGTACGTCATCAAGAGAGGCGGCAAATGAGCGCCGGCGGCAGGACCGGCACCGGCTCCATCGCCCGGCGTATCGCCTGGCGGTTCCAGTGGGGGAAGCTCTGGCGCATCCTCTGGCAGACCGTCGTGCTGTTTTTCATCTGCACGGCCGTGTGGTGCGTGGCCGCGGCCCAGGCGGCGGGCACGGACCTGGCCCATTATAACTGGCATATCCAGATAGCGGACAGCACCCCCCATACCGTCCTGGACGTGGTGCTGGTGGACCCGGCCTATGCCATCCATCTGCTCCGGTACGGCGGGGAGAACGTCTACGCCGGTGACGTGATCTTCCACGCGGGGGACGCCACGGTGCCCATGGGCAGGTTCCTCTTCTGGCTGGGCTTCGCCCTGGAATGCCTCACGGCGCTGCGGCTGCTGCTGTGGCTCATGAGCTGCCTGCGGGCCACCGCCCGGATACGGAAATACCTGCGGCCCATCGACGACATCGCCCAGGTGACAGAGAGCATCTCCTCCCACGGCTTCGACGAGAGCAAGTTCCAGTCCCTGGAGGACGCCATCGACCACCTGAACGGCACGGCCCCGGACGAGCGGCTGCAGATCGGGGACAGCGATCTCGCCGGGCTGGAGACGGCGGTCAACAACCTCATCGCCCGGATGCGCCGGGGCTACCGGCAGCAGGTCCGGTTCGTGGACGACGCCAGCCACGAGCTGCGCACCCCCATCGCGGTCATCCAGGGCTACGCGGACATGCTGGCCCGGTGGGGCGCCACGGACGAGAAGGTCCTCCATGAGTCCATCCAGGCCATCCGCACCGAGACGGAGCACATGAAGACCCTGGTGGAGCAGCTGCTGTTCCTAGCCCGGGGCGAGTCCGGCCGCCAGGAGCTGAAGCTGGAGAGCCTGGACCTGTCCGTCCTCATGGGCGAGGTGTACGAGGAGAGCCGGATGATCGACCCGGACCACGAGTACATCCTGGAGACCAAGGGGCCCGTGCCCGTGCTGGCGGACGGGGCGCTGCTGAAACAGGCGGTGCGCATCCTGGCGGACAACGCCCGCAAGTACTCGCCCTCCGGCACCCGGATCACCCTGCGGGCCTATGCCCAGAGCGGCCAGGCCTGTCTGGACGTGCAGGACAACGGCGTGGGCATCGCCCGGGAGGACGTGCCCCGCATCTTCGATAGGTTCTTCCGGGCCGACAGCGCCCGGTCCTCCGACACCGGCGGCAGCGGCCTGGGCCTGTCCATCGCCCGGTGGATCGTCACCCGCCACGGCGGCCGGTTCCAGGTCACGTCATATCCCGACGTGGGCACCCGCATCACCATCCTTCTGAAGCTGAACGACCGATAGAAGACCTCCGGGACCCGTCCGGCTGTCCCCAAGTGCGGCCGGGCGGGCCTTTTTGTCAAAACACCGCCGGATTTACCGAACCTTTACCGTTGTCTTGACCGGCCCGTGAAGCTGGGGCCTGTAGGATATCCCTGTCAAGGGGGATACGGGGCGGGTATGACAAAATTGTAAGGCAATGTAAGGTTTTGTTAATGGTTTTTTCTGTGCGTTTCCTGTAAAATGGAAACAAATACCGTCCCTGCGCCGTTATACCTGATAGGAGGTCCCCTGTGAAGCTGCCCCGCGCCGCCGAAAATCTCATCCCCGCCTATGCCCGGCGGCCCCTGCTGGCTGCGCTGCTCATGCAGTTCGCCGTCTACTGGGGCTCCAAGGCCATCGCCCACGGCTGGCAGCATCACGACATGACCACCGCCCTGGACGGGCGCGTCCCCCTGCTGCCCTGGACCGTGGTGATCTACGTGGGGGCCTACGTCTTCTGGGCGGTGAACTATGTGCTGGCCGCCCGGCAGGGAGAGGACCGCGCCGCCCGGTTTTTGGCGGCGGACGCCCTGGGCAAGCTCACGGCCTTCGTGCTGTTCCTTGTTCTGCCCACCACCAATGTCCGGCCGGATATCCCGGCGGGGGCGCCTCTGGGCGGCGCGCTGGGCATCCTGTACGCCCTGGACACGCCGGAGGCACTGTTCCCGTCCCTCCACTGCTTTTGCAGCTGGCTGTGCTGGGCCGGCATCCGGGGCCGGAAAGAGATACCCGCCCCCTACCGGGCCTTTTCCCTGGCTTTCGCCCTGGCGGTGGCTGCCTCCACCCTCACCACCAGACAGCACGTCATTGCCGACGTGCCGGCCGGCATCGCCCTGGCGGAGCTCTGCTGGCAGCTGGCGTGCCATACCCCCCTGGCCCGGTGGTATTGGAACCTGTGGGGGCGCCGGATGACCGCCGCATCCCTCTCCAGGGATGGATGACCTCCCAGCCCCCTCGGCTCCCCCTACGGGGGAGCTGGCGAGGAGCACGCAGGGCGACGAGACTGAAGGGGGGAACCCACAGTTTCCCCCTACCGTCCGCCGCCAGAGGCGGCGGCCACCTCCCCCCAAGGGGAGGCAAGGAGGCTTGGCAGTAAACCAAACGGGGCCCCCGCGCGGCACGCTTGCCGCGTGGGGAGAGGAGGCACACGGGAGCGGGCGGATGCCGCCGCTTACGGCGGCGGAGCGTAGCGGACGCTGTGCCGACGAGGAGGCAAGGGGCTTGCAGATATCCTAGACGTGTGCCCCGACGAAAAGGAGCGTTTCCGATGACCAAAAAAACCAAAAAGATCGTCGGGAACGGCCTGCTGTTCGCCGCGGTGCTGGCCCTGACGCTGTACGCCGTGTTCCACGGGGAGGACCTGTCCGCTGTGCGGGACGCCATCCGCTCCTGCGACGAGCGGTGGCTGCTCCCCGCGGCGGGGTGCGTGGTGGTGTTCGTGGGCGCGGAGAGCGTCATTTTGCGGCTGCTGCTCCGCTCCCAGCGGTATCCTCTGGGCGGCGGGCCATGCTTTCTCGTGTCCTCGGCGGGGTTTTTCTTCTCCGCCGTGACCCCCTCCGCCGGGGGCGGCCAGCCCATGCAGGTGTACCTCCTGCACCGGGAGGGGGTGCCCGTGGCGGTGTCCGCCGCGGTGCTGCTGGCCGTCACGGTCACCTATAAACTGGTGCTGGTGATCACAGGGCTGGGCCTGGCCCTGTTCCGGCTGGACTTTCTCCGGTCCCACCTGGACGGCGGCATGGCCTTCTACTGGCTGGGCATGGTCCTGACCACCGGCTGGGTGGCCGTGTTGGGGATATTGGTGTTCCACCCCCACCTGGCCCGGGTGCTCATGGACAGGCTGCTGGGCCTGCTGGAGCGGCTGCACATCCTGCGGCATAAGGCCTCCCGCCGGGAAAAGCTCCTGGCCGCCATGGACCGGTACCACGACACCGCCGCCTACTTCCGTACCCACATGGGCCTGCTGGCACTGGTCCAGGCCATCACCTTCGTGCAGCGGTTCGCCCTGTACACCGTGCCATGGCTGGTATACCGGGCCTTCGGCCTCACGGGCTGCAGTTGGCTGGACCTGGCGCTTTTACAGTCGGTCATATCCATCTCCGCGGACATGCTGCCCATGCCCGGGGGCATGGGGATCAGCGAGGGCATATTCCTCACGGCCTTCGAGCCGGTATTCGGCGAGGCGCTGGTGCTGCCCGCCATGGTCCTGAGCCGGGGCATGGATTTCTACTGCCGCCTGCTTCTCACCGCGCTTTTCACCGCCGCCGCGTTCCTGACGCTGGGCCGCATCAAGAGAGAAAGGAAACAGAGATAAATGGTCGGGTTTTATGATTACACCGTCTGGATGACATACGCCAGCCTTATCTCCTCCGTGGCGGGCATCTTCTGCGCCTGCGCCGGGCACCCCCGCTGGGCCCTGGCATGTCTGGCCCTGTCGGGGCTGCTGGACGCCTTCGACGGGAAGGTGGCCCGGACGAAAAAGGACCGGACCGAGGCGGAAAAGGCCTTCGGCGTGCAGATCGACTCCCTGTGCGACATGGTCTGCTTCGGGACGCTGCCGGTGGTCATCGCCTATCACCTGGGGATGCACACGGTGGTGGGCATGGCCGTGCTGGCCCTGTACATCCTGGCGGGGCTCATCCGCCTGGCTTGGTTCAACGTCACCACCGCAAACGAGCCGCCCCGGGAGGACGGGAGGAAGTATTACCAGGGCCTGCCCATCACCTCCATCTCCATGATCCTGCCCACCTTTTACGCCATCGGCACGCTGACGCCCAGGCTGTTCCTCTATGGACTGCCCGTGGTGATGCTGGTCACCGGGCTGCTGTTCGTGCTCCGCTTCCCCTTCCGCAAGCCCACCACCACCGAGCTTTACATCATCATCGGCGTCGGGGTGCTGACGGTCCTGTACATCCTGGCCTGCCACCGGTGGGGCAGCGTCCTGCCCTGGAAGTGGGTGCTGCGGCGGGTGCCCGGCACGTCATGAGAACAGTCGATTTTCTCTACGGCACAGCCCCGGGGCGATTCCTGCTCCGGGGCCTTGCCCGTCCCTGGTTCTCCAGGCTGGGGGGCCACGTCATGGACAGCCGCCTCTCCGCCCTGGCGGTGGGTCCCTTCGTCCGGGCCCACGGCATCGACATGAGCCAGTGCCAAAAGACTCGATTCTCCAGCTTCAACGACTTCTTCACCCGGGAGCTCATGCCCGGCGCCCGGCCGGTGGACATGGACCCCGCCGCTCTGGTGAGCCCCTGCGACGGGCGCCTGGCCGTCTGGCCCATCGCCCCCGGCGGGGCCTTCTCCGTCAAGGGCACGGACTATACTCTGCCCCGGCTTTTGATGGACGAGGACCTGGCCGCCCGGTTCGACGGCGGCCTGCTGTGGCTGTTCCGCCTGTGTCCCGACGACTACCACCGGTATATCTGGCCCGTGGACGGCACGCCCAGCCCGGCGGTCCGCATCCCCGGCCTCTACCACACCGTCCAGCCCCTGGAGCGGGGCCAGCGGCCCGTGTACCACGAGAACACCCGGGAATACCGGCTGCTGGACACGGCCCACGGTCCGGTGGTCATGATGGAGGTGGGGGCCATGCTGGTGGGCCGCATCGTGAACCGGCCCGTGTCCGGCCCGGTCCGCCGGGGGCAGGAGAAGGGCCGCTTCGCCTTCGGCGGTTCCACGGTCATCCTGCTCACCGCCCAGGACGCCGCCGTGCCCAGAGCGGACATCTCGAGCACCGAGACCCCCGTCCGCGCCGGCGAGCGGGTGGGGATGTGGAAATAATCTGTCTGATAGATTGATTTTGCGATGCAAATAGCATATAATAGATACACATCCGCAGAGAAAGGAGGTGTGTATCCATGGCTGATACCACCACATTCACCGTCCGCATGGACCGGGACGTCAAGCAGCAGTGCGAGGCCATCTACGGCGAGCTGGGCCTGAACCTCACCACCGCCATCAATATCTTCCTGCGCAAATCCATGCGCGTGGGCGGGTTCCCCTTCGACATCCGTCTGGAGCGGCCCAACAAGGAGACCGTGGCCGCCATGCTGGAGGCGGAGCGCATCGCCGCCGACCCGAACGTAAAGGGGTACACGGATCTGGATGAGCTGTTTGCGGAGCTGGAAAAATGAAAGAGACAAAGTACATCGTCAAATACACCACGCAGTTCAAAAAGGACTATAAACGGGCAATCAAACGAGGCAGGAATATCCGCCTGCTGAAAGATGTCGTGGCCTCTCTGGCACAGGGAGAGGCGCTCCCGCCACAGAACGAGGACCATCCCCTGACAGGAGACTGGGCAGGCAGCCGGGAGTGCCACATCCAGCCCGACTGGCTGCTCATTTACCGTATCGACGGCCATGTCCTGGTCCTGACCCTCTCCCGCACAGGCACCCACAGCGACCTCTTTGACGAATAAAAAGACACCCGGGCGGGCGTCTTTTTTGCCGTTACTCCACCTCCGTCACTGTCTCCGCCAGGGCCAGCAGGTCCTCCGGGGTAACGGCGGCCTCCGGCTCCTCGGGGCGCCAGTCCGCCGAGAGGTAAAAGCACAGGTCTCGGCCGGCGTCGTACCACTCCACCCAGAGCCCGGTCTCGTTGATCCGCAGATAGCCGTCCCAGCCGTTCACGGTCACCGGCTCCGGCGGCTGCTCCTGCTGGAAATAAAACGCCCTGCCCTCCTCATAATTCGCCTGGGTGACGCTTCGGGTCCGGGCCTCGTCCGCCCACTGGCGGGAATACCGCAGCTCCAGCCAGGCGCCCAGCGCCGCGCCCTGCCGGCCCCGGATATAGCTCTTGCTGACGGAGCAGTCCTCGGGCCAGTCATCGCCGCTGGCGCTGAGATCGTCGTAGCCCTCCGGCGCGGGCAGGCCCATATCCCCCAGCTCCGCCACGGCATCCAGAAGCTCCTGCTGCCGGGGGGTGATGGCGTCCACGGGCTGCTGTGGCGTGTCCGCCGGGGGCCGGGGCCCGTCCACGTCCGCGATGGCGGCGGCGAACCGCCCTGCCAGGTCCAGCAGGTACGCCTCTGTGAGGGACGTGGGCGACGACAGGGAGAAGAGCAGCTCCTTGTCCGTGTCGTACCAGCAGACAGCCTCGCTGTCCCATAGGCGGGCGTCGGGATAGACCCAAGCCCGGAAGCCGCCCACCTCGCAGCTCTCACAGTCGGTAGGGGGCTGCCAGCCGTCCAGAAGATCCATGGTCTCGAAGGACCGCTCATTGCTGAGGACCTTTTTCTCCCCGTCCGCCCAGCGGCGGGAATAGCTGAAGTATATGGCCGCGCGGGCTGCCTCCAGACCGGAGCCCCGGTCATATATCTGGTCCGCCCGCTCCATGGTGCCGCCGTTCTCCATGGCCCAGCCGCTGCTGGCCATCTCCTCCGCCGTGGTCACGGTGTAGCTGGTCATGAGATAGCCCTCCGGCAGGTTCACCAGGGACAGGCTGTAGTCCCCCAGCGCCGCCAGGGTGTCCAGCTTATCCGCCGTCCGGCCGGGCCGGCAGGCGTCCGGGTCCTGGTCAACGTCCTCGGCGTGCTCTGCCGCCACCGCCGCGGCCACCGCCTCCCGGTCCACCCTGTCCATGGCGGCGTAGTCGATGCTGTCCGCGATGGCCCGCAGCGCCGCCATGTCCACCGCGGCGGCCTCGCCCCGGGAGCCCTCCGCCCCGGCGTGGACCTGGGCGGTCACATAGCAGCCGGGCAGCTCCGCGAAGATCAGGGCATTGTCCCCGCCCAGGGCCAGGTCCGCCTCCACCCCGGAAGCAGTGGCATATGTCTCGTAGGTATAGCGCTCCGGGGCGTCCCCCAGGATGAAGAAGTCGCTGAAGGTCCCCTTCATGGCCCGGTACAGGCTGACATACACTTGCCCTCCGCCGTCTGGCCGGGTCACATTCAGGAAGTTGGCCATGAAGCCGCCGTCATCATAGACCCTGTGGCTGCAATAGTAGCCGTCATGGACACAGGGCAGGAAGGGCTCCGCGCCCAGGACGGTGAAAAGCTCCTCTGTGGAGTCGGTGATGCAGTTCTCCTGCCACAGCGCGAGGCCGTACTTCTCCGCCAGGGCGCGCAGCTGCTCCGCCAGGGCGCCGTTCAGGATGCCGTAGTTCCGGTAGAGGGGATCGTCGTACTCCAATGCGTTTCGGACGTCAAAGCCCACGGACCGTATCTCGCCCCAATACCACGTCTCCCACGCCCGGGCCGCCTGATACTCCACGCTGCCGCCCACGGCGCTGTAGCCCTCGTCGCCGTTTTTCGTCATCCGGGGCAGGGCATCCGTGGGCCCCGGGGCCTCCGTCGGGGCGGCCGTCTCGACTGGCTCCCCCGCGGCGCCCACGGCGCTGTAGTAGACCGAGCCGCCGTCTGACACATGCAGCGCCCGGCCGGCCATGCTCCGCTGGTACACCGCGTAGGCCGTCACCGACAGGGCCGCGGCCAGCGCCGCCGCGATGAGCACGATCCGGGCCATACGGCCCAGGGCCCTTTTTTGTTTCGGTTTGGAGATCCGGGCCATGGTCATGGCCCTCACCCGGTCCATGTCCAGGGGCGGCGGGGCCAGGTCCAGCTCGTCGTCCCGGTAATTCTCCATGAGGTCAGAGATACGCTGTTTCATCCATGGACCCTCCTTCCGTCAGGATCAGCCGCAGTTTTTCCCGGCCCCGGCGCAGCCGCTGGCGCACCGCCTCCGCGGTAAGGCCCAGACGGCCGCCGATCTGGGCGGCGGACTCGCAATAGTAGTAGTGGCGGACGAATATCTCGCTGTCCGGCGGGCCCAGGGACTGGACCGCCCGGCGGACGGCCTCGTCCCGCTCCCGGCCCTCGGCCAGGGCCTCCGGCCCCTCCCCGGGCAGTTCCAGAAAGTCCTCCTCCAGGGCCAGGTCGCCCCCCGCCTGGCGGAGCTTGTTGATGGCCCTTGACCGGGCGATATGGCCCAGGTAGCCCTTCAGCTGCCCCGGCCGGGGCTTGGCCCGGTTCCGCCAGAGGGTCACGAACACGTCCGAGACCGTCTCCTCCGCGTCCTGGGCGGTCATGGTCCGGCCCAGGATGTTCCACACCACGGCCCCCACGTAGGCGCCGTAGGCGTCCATGACCCAGGCCAGGCCCTCCTCTTTCCCCTTGGCCAGCAGCGCCAGGGCCCGTTTTTCATCCATGTCCGTCCCCCCTTTCGCCCATATAAACACAGGACGGCCCCGAAACGTGACAAAAAAGAGCGCGATCAACGCGCTCTTTTTCTGTTCTGCTTAGAATTGCTTTAATATGTCGTGGTGCCCTACGTCCAACAGGATGATAAGCTTGTCCCCTTCATAGTACCAGATGATGCGGATGTCCATATTGACGCTGCACTCGAAGAGGTCCGCCGTCCCCTGGATGCGCTTGGTCCGCAGCGACGGGTGGGCGGGGTTTTCGGCCAGCAGCTCCAGCTTGCTTTTCAGCAGCTTCTTCTCCTGTTGGGTCAAGTCCTTGAAATGCTTTTGGAAACGGGGCGTATAGGTGATCCTGTACGCCATCAGTCCCCCTCCAGCTTGTCGAACAGGGCGTCCACGCTGTCAAAAACGGGCTGCTCCCCGGAGGCGATCTTCGCCTTTACGCCGCTGATCTCCTCCCGGAGCTCAGCCAGATACTTCCGGGGATAGACCGCCACCGGCATGAGGCAGATGGAGCCGTCCTTCTCAAAGATATCCAGCTTGTCGCCCTCTGAAAGCCCCAGCTTGACGATGATCTCCTTGGGTATCGTCACCTGGGATTTCTGCCGCAGTTCGGTCAGCACAGTATCAGCTCCTTCGCCATTAGTTAGAAAGTAAGAAAATCTCACTTTCTAACTAATAGTATATGCTTTTTGATGGCATTATGCAAGGGGCAGTTGAAAACCTTACTTCTCCCCCCGGAGCTTCACCAGCCGGTCGCGGATGACGGCGGCATACTCGAACTCCAGCATCTGGGCGGCCTTGCGCATCTGCTTTTCCAGCTTCTCGATCTCCGCCTTGCGCTCGGCGGCGGTCATCTTCACCCCGGACTCGGTGAGCACCTCGGCCCGCTCGGCGCCGTCGGTTATCTCCATCATGTCCTTCACGTCCTTGATGATGGTCCTGGGCACGATGCCGTGTGCCTCGTTATAGGCGTGCTGCTTGGCCCGGCGGCGCTCCGTCTCCCGGATGCAGGCGTCCATGCTGGGGGTGATCACGTCGGCGTACATGATGACCGTGCCCTCGGCGTTCCGGGCCGCCCGGCCCACGGTCTGGATGAGGCTGGTCTCGCTGCGCAGGAATCCCTCCTTGTCCGCGTCCAGGATGGCCACCAGGGACACCTCCGGCAGGTCCAGGCCCTCCCGCAGAAGGTTGATGCC
>CANQIH010000034.1 GCA_947624035.1 uncultured Oscillospiraceae bacterium
AGACCTTTCGGGCCAGGCCCGTGAAGGACAGCACCTCCCCGTACCGGCTCAGACTGTCCCCCGCGGCGGCGCAGAGCTCCCGCTCCGCCTCGTGGCTGTACTGCTCCGGCACCAGCAGGATGAGGCCCCCCTGGCCCCGGCGCACATATTCCGTTATCTCCCGGAACACCAGGGCCGTCTTGCCGGTCCCGGCCCGTCCCAATATCGTCCGTACCATAAGTTCCTTCCGTTTCAGTTCCCGCCGTTCAGCGCGGCCAGCAGGGCCGCTACGTCGGCGGCGTGGGTGAGGGAGTACCGGTCCTCGGGGGGATAGACAGCCCCGCCGAAGTAGATGGCCGGGTTGCCCATGGCGCTGTTGTCGTGGGCAGTGCGGTGGACGGCGGCGTGTACCGTGTCCACCCCCAGCGCCTCACAGCACCAGGCGGCGTTGGCCGCGGTGATGCCGCAGCCGGGCAAAATTTGGATGCGCCCGGCGGCGTGGGCGAGCATGGCCCGGAGCACGGGTATGCCCTCCGGCACCGTGGGGGCCTGGCCGCTGGTGAGCACCCGGGTCACCCCCAGGGCTATGAGGGCGTCCAGAGCGGCATTTACGTCCGGCACCACGTCGATGGCCCGGTGAAAGACGGACTCACGGGGCCCGATGATATCCAGCATGGCCCGGCAGCGGTCCGTGTCCACCGTGCCGTCCCCGTGGAGGAAGCCGAACACGATGCCGTCCGCGCCGTTTTCCAGCAGCACCCGGGCGTCCTCCAGCATGACAGCGTACTCGGTGTCCGTGTAGCAGAAGCCGCCCTCCCTTGGCCGGACCATGCACATGACGGTCCCGCCGGGCACGGCCCGCTTCACCGTCCGCAGGGAGCCCACCGTGGGGGTCAGGCCGCCGTGAAAAAGGTCGAAGTTGAGCTCCACCCGGCAGGCCCCGCCCCGGAACGCCGCGATGGCGTCCTCCGCCGAGCCGCAGCATACCTCCAACTGTACCTTGTCCATATCGCACCTCCTGTGACGCACGTTCGTTTCATTTTGTCATGTCAAGGAAAAAGCCGCCCGTCCGCCCGCTTGTATGCCGCCGGCGGATGTGGTAATATGTGTCGAAAAAACAAGAGAAAGGCGGAAATACCATGAAAAAGTTTTTCGCGGAATTCAAGGCCTTCGCCACCCGCGGGAACGTGATCGACCTGGCCGTGGGCGTCATCATCGGCGCGGCGTTCCAGAAGATCGTCACCTCCGCGGTCAACGACCTGGCCATGCCCCTCATCGGCCTCATCACCGGCAACTCCAACTTCAACGACGCGTTTCTCATCCTGCGCCTGCCCGAGGGCGTGGAGGCCGCCCAGGTCACGAGCCTGGCTAAGGCCACGGAGCTTGGCGTCACCACCTTCAACTACGGCGCGTTCATCTCCGCGGTCATCGACTTTCTCATCATGGCCTTCGTCATCTTCCTGATGGTCAAGGCCATCAACAAGGCCAGCTCCCTCACCAAGCGCAAGACGGAGGAGACCCCCGCCGCGCCCACGGTGAAGACCTGCCCCTACTGCCTGAGCGAGATACCCTACGGCGCTGTGAAGTGCCCCCACTGCACCTCCGATCTCCCGGCGGAGAAGGAGGCGTGAGAATAGCGGAACGTCCGGCCAGGAGCGCGTGCTCCTGGCCGGGCGGCCTATTTGATGACGTCCGCGGCGGAGGCGTCCACGAATTCCATGAGGGCCCGGGGCTCCACCTCCATCTGCATGCCCCGCTGCCCGGCGCTGACGAAGATGGCATCGTAGAGAAGCGCCGTCTCGTCAAAGACGGTGGGGAACTTCTTTTTCATGCCCACGGGGGAGCAGCCGCCGTGGACGTAGCCGGTCAGGGGCAGAAGCTCTTTCAGGTGTATCATCTCCACCCGCTTGTCCCCGGCGGCCAGGGCGCACTTTTTCATGTCCAGCTCCTGGTCCACGGGGATCACGAACACCAGCGGGCCCAGCCGGTCCCCCCGGGTCACCAGGGTCTTGAACATCCGCTCTCGCAGCGCCGGGTCGTCCGTGCCGCACACGTCCCCCTCGGGGTCGAAGGTGCGCACGCCGTAGGGGATGCCGGCGGCGTCCAGCGCCCGGAGGGCGTTTGTCTTGGCGGGCTTGGTCATGACTTTTTGCCCATGGTCCGGGTCTTCTCCACGGCGTTCACCACCGCCCGGGCGGCGGAGGCCCGGAAGGCCCCGTCCTCCAGGGTCAGCACCCCCTGGATGGTGGACCCGCCGGGGGAGCACACCGCGTCCTTCAGGGCTCCGGGGTGGACGCCGGACTGTCCGGCCAGGGCGGCGGCCCCCTCCACGGCGGCGGCGGCGTAGGCCAGCGCCGTGGCCCGGGGCATGCCGCAGGCCACGGCCCCGTCGGCCAGGGCCTCCACGAACATATAGGTGAAGGCCGGGGTGCAGCCGCCGATGACGCTGGCGATGTCCATGAGCTTCTCGGGGCACTCGTCCCAGAGCCCGGCCCCGGCCATCAGGCCCACGAGCTCCCGCACGTCGGCGTCCTCCGCGTCTTTGGCGCACCAGGCCACCAGCCCCCGGCCGATGGACACCGGCGTGTTGGGGCAGAGCCGCACCACGGGATAGGGCGCACCGGCCATGGCCTGGATGGCGGCGGTGTCCAGCCCCGCGGCCATGGACACCAGCAGGAATTTGTCCTGCCGGGCGGACAGCACGGGCGCGATGGAAGCCAGGCACGCGGCCATGTCGGCGGGCTTCACGCCCAGGAAGATGAACCTGGCCTGCCGGGCCGCGTCCTCCGCCGTCCCGGCGGCGCAGCCAAGCTCTGCGGCCAGGGCCTCCGCCTTGGCGGGGGTGCGGTTGGCCAGCAGGATATCCTCACCGGGGACATTGACGCGGGCCGCCTTTGCCAGGGCGCCGCCCATGTTCCCCACGCCGATAAAGCCTAAACGTATCATAATGTTCCTCCTTTGTCCCCTTAATGGGACAGGTCCGGTTGCTAAATGAACACGATTGTGTTATACTGCACGGGTGCGTTAACTCCCCCCTTCAGACCGCCGCCAGAGGCGGCGGCCAGCTCCCCCGAGGGGGAGCCGAGGGGCTGGGAGTCACCGCCAGCGCCCTTGCCTCCCCTTGGGGGGAGGTGGCTGCCGAGCGCAAGCGCGGCAGACGGTAGGGGGAAACTGGCGTCCAGGTTTCCACCTTTAGGCCGCCGCCAGAGGCGGCGGCACGCGCTGTACGCTTCACCAGGGGTCGCTCACCGTGGGCCTGGCGCCGGCGGCCCGGACCGCGGCCAGGGCCAGCACCCTTGTGGGGTCCAGGCAGCCATCCCGGACGCCCAGCTCCGCGAAGGCGATGGGCAGCTCCGTGCAGGCCAGCACGAACACCTCCGCGCCCTTGTCCCGCAGATCGGCCAGGATATCCCCCACGGGGACGTCCCTCAGGGGGACAGAGCGGGATTTCACGCCGTCGTAGATGAGGCGCATGACCTGCTCCTGCATGGCGGGGGAGGGGTACGCCGCCCGGATGCCGTACCGGGCCAGGGCCTTTCCGTAGACCCCGCTTTGGACGGTGCCGTCCGTGGCCAGGATACCGGCGGTCCGCACCCCCCGGCCGGCCAGGACCCGTGCGGTCTCCTCCGGCATGTGCAGGAGGGGGACTGTGACCTGGGACGCGAGACCGTCATAGAAATAGTGGGCGGTGTTGCAGGGCAGCAGCAGGATCTCTGCCCCCGCCGCCTCCAGGCGCTTCGCGCTTTTCACCATCTCCGGCAGCGGGTCCGCCCCGCCGTGGAGGATGGCCGCCGTCCGGTCCGGGATGGCGGTGTTCACGTCCGCGATCTGGTGGATGTGCTCCTGGTCCCGGGAGGCGTCCGTCAGCGCGATGATCTTCTCCATGAGGTCGCAGGTGGCCGCGGGGCCCATGCCCCCGATGATGCCAATGGTCTTTTTCACACTGCTCTGCCTCCTGTCCGTCCTATTTTAGGCGCGGCGGCGCGGTGCGTCAAGCATATTTGAAAGGAAATCCACCTATGGACACAAGACCCATCGGTCTTTTCGACTCCGGCGTGGGCGGCCTCACCGCCGTCCGGGCCCTGACGAGGGCCGTGCCCTTCGAGAGCTTCGTATACCTGGGCGACACGGCCAACGCCCCCTATGGCGACAGGACGCCGGAGGCGCTTCGGGACCTGTCCCGGCAGAACATCCGCTTTCTGCGGGGCAGGGACGTGAAGGCCGTGCTGGTGGCCTGCAACACCTCCACCGCCAACGCCATGGACGCCATGCTGGCGGCCTGCCCGGACATCCCGGTGGTGGGCGTCATCGCCCCGGCGGCCGCGGCGGCGGTGTCCGCCACCCAGACCGGCCGCATCGCCGTGCTGGCCACGGCGGCCACGGTGCGGAGCGGGGCCTACGAGCGGGCCATCCGCGAGCTCATGCCCCCCGCCCGGGTGACCATGGTGCCCTGCCCCAAACTGGTGCCCCTCATCGAGGCGGGCCGCACGGACCCGGCGGACCCGGACCTGGCGGCCGCCGTGGCGGAGTATGCCGGCCCGGTGCTGGCGGCGGAGGCGGACACGGTGATATTGGGCTGCACCCACTATCCCCTGGTGCGGGTGGCCATCCAGAAAGCCCTGGGGCCGGATGTGGCCCTCATCGACTCCGGCGCGGCCTCCGTGGGGGTCCTCATCACGGCCCTGGGGGAGCGGGACGCCATGGGCGACACCACGAAGCCCGGCAGCCGCCGTTTCTACTGCAGCGCCGGGCGGGATACATTTACATCTGTGGGTTCGGCCTTCCTGGGCTGGGACATGTCCGGGGAGACAGAGGAGGTAGACCTGTGCCAAGATCGGCCAATCAAAAATTAAAGCTTCTGTACCTTTGCCGGTACCTGCTGCGCAGCTCCGACGAGGACCACCCTGTCACCGTGGCCCAGATGATCGACTACCTGGCGGCCTGCGGCGTGGCCGCCGAGCGCAAGAGCGTCTATGACGACATGGAGGCCCTGCGGCTGTTCGGCCTGGACGTCCAGAGCGTGCGGGTGGGGTCCGCCACGGGGTACTTCATCGGGGAGCGGGACTTCCAGCTGCCGGAGCTGAAGCTGCTGGTAGACAGCGTCCAGTCCTCCAAGTTCATCACGGAGAAAAAGTCCCTGGAGCTCATCCGCAAGCTGGAGGGCCTGACCAGCGAGCACCAGGCCCGGGAGCTGACGCGCCAGGTGTACGTCCGGGGCCGCATCAAGACCATGAACGAGTCCATCTACTACAACGTGGACGAGATACACGACGCCATCGACATGGACCGGGCCATCACCTTCAAATACTTCGACTGGAGCGTGGAGAAAAAGCGGGTCTGGCGCCACGGCGGCAAGCGCTACGCCGTGAGCCCCTTCGCCCTGACCTGGGACGACGAGAACTACTACATGGTGGCCTACGACCCGGCGGCCGGGGAGATACGCCACTACCGGGTGGACAAGATGGGCTCCATCGCCCGGACGGACCAGCCCCGGCAGGGGGCGGAGGCCTTCCGCAGCACGGACATGGCCGCCTACTCCGACGCACACTTCGGCATGTTCTCCGGCCAGGTCCAGGCCGTGCGCCTGGGCTTTGACAACGCCCTGGCGGGCCCGGTCATCGATCGGTTCGGCAGCGGCGTGAGCCTGGTGCCCACCGACGAGGGCCACTTCTCCGTGACCGTGAACGCGGCGGTGAACATCCAGCTTTTCGCCTGGCTGGCCGGCTTCGGCGACCGGGCCCGGGTCCTGGCCCCGGCGGCGGCGGTGGAGGAGATGCGCTCCTACGCCAACGCCATCGCCAGGATGTACGCTCAGTAGATGAGCCGGCAGATGAGGTCCATCCACCGCTCGGCGGTGAGGGCCGTGAGCATAAGGCCCCAGAATACGATGTGCTGGAAGAGGTTCTTTTTCTTAGACATGGCGGCTGCCGTCCTTTCCTGTATGGGATGACAGCAGGATACCCTGCCGGCTGGCCCATAAAAAGGACAGCCAACAGGGCGGAGGAAAGTTTTATGGACAAAATGCAGACCGACAATGGCTGTGGCGTGCTGTTCATCGTGGCCACGCCCATCGGCAACGCCCGGGACATGTCCCAGCGGGGCCGGGAGATACTGGAGAGCGTGGACGTGATCGCCGCCGAGGACACCCGCCGCAGCGTGGTGCTCCTCAATAAGCTGGAGATAAAAAACAAGCTGGCATCCAACCACAAGTTCAACGAGCATGGCAAGGCCCGGTACTTCATCGACCTATTGAAGTCCGGCCGGAGCGTGGCGGTCATCACCGACGCGGGCACGCCCTGCATCTCCGACCCGGGCAACGAACTCATCCGGGCCGCCGTGGCCGAGGGCGTCCGGGTGGTGGGCGTGCCGGGTCCATGCGCCGCGGTGACGGCCTTGTCCGTGTCCGGGTTCGACCTGAGCTCCTTCGTGTTCCGGGGGTTCCTGCCCCGGGAGAACGCCGACCGGCGGAAGCTCCTGGAGCAGATGCGCCGGGGCGGCATGCGGACATACGTGTTCTACGAGTCCCCCAAGCGCATCATGGACGCCATGGAGTTTCTGGTGAATGAGGGGGTGCAGGGGCAGATATGCCTGTGCAACGACCTCACCAAGCTCCATGAGACGGCTTTCCGGGGCACCCCGGCGGAGGTCAGGGACCAGCTGCTGGCCAAGGGGAACTATGACAAGGGCGAGTTCTGCCTGGTGCTGGAGCTGGCGGAGGACTACCTGGTCACCCGCCAGGAGCACACGGTGAGCCCCGAGGCCCTGCTGGTGGACGTCATGGTCCGGGATGGCTGCCGGGCCAAGGACGCCATAAAGGCGGTCCTGGCCGATGAGAACAACACCTACAGCAAAAACGAGCTCTATGCCGCCAGCCTGCGGCTCAAGGAGCTGTTTGGATAAAAAGGACAAAAAAGACCCCTGCCCGCTGCGTCCCAGCGGGCAGGGGTCTTTATGCCGTTTTTCCCCCTTCAGACCGCCGCTTGCAGCGGCGGCCAGCTCCCTATGGGGTCCCCACGCGGCACGCCTGCCGCGTGGGGAGAGGAGGCGCCGAGGGGGTTGGCGGTCATCCAGGTTACTGCCAAGCCATTGGCCCCCTCTGACGAGGGGGCTGTCAGCGCCTTGGCGCTGACTGAGGGAGAGACAGATACCATCCAGGCTGGTGTATCTCTCCCTTCGTCGCGGCTTCGCCGCGCCACCTCCCTCGTCAGAGGGAGGCTTTAGGGTGACCGAGCGTTCCTCACAGCTCTGCCATGCGGGCGCGGCGGCGGTACAAGGCCCGGTAGGCGTCCGCGGTCCAGCGGGCCATGGACTCCTGCAGCTCGGCCTGCCGCTCCGGCTTTTGCAGCAGGTCCACCACATAGGGGGCGTACTGGGTGCCGGACCCCTCCCGGAGCTCGTCCACGATCTCCCCGAAGCTCTTGGCTTCCCGGTAGCGGTTGCCCACGTCGTCGGTGCCGGCGGTGAGGGCGTCGGCCACGGACACGATGTGGATCATGGCCCGGTAAGGGGAGGAGCGGGGGGAGAAGCCCATGGGGTAGCCGCCCTTCTCGTCATAGTGGCAGTGGTGGCCGTGGGCGACGTCGGCGAAGGGGGCGGTGGAGGGATGATAGCTCAGAAGCTCCGCGCCGCACCAGGCGTGCAGCTGCATGAGGTCGTAGTCCTCCTCAAAGAGGCCCCGGCAGGGCAGCAGCACCAGGTTGAAGAAGTGTATCATGCCGGCGTCATAGAGCCGTCCGGCCTGGTTGGCGAAGGCGGCCAGCTCATCCCGGCGGGCGGCGACGGCGGCGGCGTCCGGGCAGTCCGGCATGCCCGCCAGCCGCTCCGGGCAGTCCTCCACGGCCCAGCGGCACAGCGTCTCGGCCACGCGCCCGGCCTTCCACAGCTTGGCGTAGCCGGTGGGGTGGCGGGCGGCGAAGATGTTCTGCAGCAGGTCGAAGAAGCTCATGGCCCCCGGCAGCTCCAGATAGCCGTACAGGGCCTGGCGGCTGTTGAACATCAGCTGCTCGTTGTATTCAGTGCTGGGGGCCCGGGCGATCCACCGGCACAGCCGCCGGAGCATCCGGTCCACCTTCCCGGCGCACCGCAGCCGGGCCCGCTCGTCCGGCAGCTTCTTGCAGTACTCCATGTACAGGGCCGGGGCGCTGACGTGGGAGAACATGCTCTGCACGCCGTAGTCGTCGTCGGGCATGGAGGTGGAGAGGGCGTAAAGCGCGTCCAGGAACTCCGGCAGCAGCATGGCGCCACAGTGGTACTGGGCGGCGAAGTAGGCGTACTGCCACCGGGGCTGCAGGGGCTCGTTCCGCTCCCGGGCCGCCTTGACCTGCCGGGCCTGGATGATCTGGGCCGACTCCAGCACCTGGGCGAAGACCTCCGGCTCGGCGCTGCCGCTGCGCAGATAGCTGAGCATGGTGGTCCGCTCCTGGTGGCTCATGTAGAGGTACCGGTCCCAGGGCAGGGAGGGGGTCTTGGCCCGCACGTCCGGGTCGGACAGGATGCTGATGGATCGGGCCATGGCCGCCAGCTTTGCCTGGGCGGTGGGCTTGTCGCTGCCCTCGTAGCTCAGGACGATGTTGCCCATGCTGCGGTGGATGTAGCCCCGGGTCTCCGGGTCGGTTATCTCGTCGTAATCGGTCTCGAAGTGGGAGGCGCTCTCGGCGAAGTACATGCGCATCCTTGTGGCGTACAGCCGGACCTTGTTGGGGGTCAGCATGGTCTCCATGTTGTAGAGGCTCATGCCCAGCAGGTACAGCTCCCGGATGAGCATGTCCCGCTTTTTGTACCGGCGGGCGTAGCTCGTGAGGGCCAGGTGGATGCGGTAGTGGAGGGGGGCGTCCTTCTGCTGCTGGCCGGCCATCAGCTGCCCGGCGAACCGTTCCAGATAGCCGATCTCCTCCTCCGAGGCGGAGAGAATGTCGTCCAGCAGGGGGAACAGGTTCTCCCGCAGCAGCTGGGTGCCCCGGGCCACCGCCTGCCGGGAGGCCTGGCTGGAGGCGCGCAGGGCCTCCATGAACTGCTCGGGAGTCAGGTCGCCGCCGGGCATCCCCGCCCCCTTGTTCACGCTGCTCAAAAGGGCCAGATATTCTGCCTGATAGGGCTTCAATTCCAACTCGTCCATGGCCTCACCCCAGCTGCTGCTTCATCACGTCCACCAGCTGCTGCAGGCTGATGGGCTTGGCCAGGTGGGCGTTCATCCCCGCCTGTTCGCAGGCGCGGATGTCCTCCACGAAGGCGTTGGCGGTCATGGCCACGATGGGGATGGTCCCGCTGTCGGGCCGAGGCAGGGCCCGGATGGCCCGGGTGGCGGCGTAGCCATCCATCACCGGCATCTGCAGGTCCATGAAGATGAGGTCGTAGGTGCCCTCCGGGGCGGCGCTGAACATGTCCACGGCCTCCCGGCCGTTCTCGGCGCAGTCCGCCGACGCCCCCAGCATGTCCAGAAGCTCCACGGCGATCTCCCGGTTGATCTCGTTGTCCTCCGTCAGCAGCACGTGCCGCCCGGCGAAGGGCTCGTCCTCCTCCTGGGCCGCGGCGCGGCGGGCCTTTCCGCCGGCGGTGCAGCCGGTGAGGGTGTCCACCAGCCGGGAGCGGAAGTAGGGCTTGGGGATGAAACCGGTGATGCCGTACTTGCGCATCTCGTCGCCGGTGAGGGTCCACTCGAAGGAGGAGGCGATGAGGATGGGGATGTCCCGGCCCAGGATGGCCCGCAGCTCCCGGCAGCCCTGTACGCCGTCGATGACCGGCATGCGCCAGCCCAGGATGATGGCAAAGTAGTCCCGGCCCGAGGTCTGGGCCTGGGCGGCCAGGTCCAGGGCCGCGGGGACGTTCGGGCAGATGTCGCATACCATGCCCACGTCCTCCAGCGTCTCCTGGAGGTGATGCAGGGAGGCCCCGTCGCTGTCCGCCGCCAGCACCCGCAGGCCCCGCAGCTCCGCCTCGCCCTCGCCGGAAACGGCCAGCTGCTCCAGGGGCAATGTCACGGTGAAGCGGGTGCCCTGGCCCTCCCGGCTCTCCACGGCGATGTCGCCGTTCATCATCTCCACCAGGTTGTGGGTGATGGTCATGCCGAGGCCGGTGCCCTCGATGCGGCTGGCCTCGCTGGCCCGCTCGAAGGGCTGGAACATCTTGGTGAGAAACTCCGGGCTCATGCCGATGCCCGTGTCCTGGATGATGAATTCGTAAAACGCATACCCGGCGCTGGCGGTATAGGGCCTCTCCGTCTCCCGGACGGTGATGGATATGACGCCGTCCTCCGGCGTGAACTTCACGGCGTTGGAGAGGATGTTGATGAGCACCTGGTGGATGCGCAGCTGGTCGCCCCGGACGTTCTCGCACCGGATGCCGGTAAAGTCCAGCTTCAGCCGCAGCCGCTTCTTGTCCGCCTGGGGCTGGATCACCGCCATCAGGGAGTGGATGAAGTCGGCCATGGTGAAGGGCTCGGGGTTCAGGGTCATCTTGCCGCTTTCGATGCGGCTCATGTCCAGGATGTCGTTGATGAGGTTCAGAAGGTGCCGGGAGGACATGCCGATCTTGCCCAGGCAGTCCGCGATCCGCTCTGCGTCGTCCAGGTGGGCCTGGGCGATGGTGGTCATGCCGATGATGGCGTTCAGGGGGGTGCGGATGTCGTGGGACATGTTGGAGAGGAAGTCCGACTTGGCCCTTGAGGCGGCGGTGGCCGCGTCCAGGGCGCTCTGGAGGGCGGCCCGGGCGGCATCCAGCCGCTCCTGCTGGACCCGGCGCTCCTCGGTCACGTCCCGGACGGCCACCAGGGTGGTCCCCTCCGCGGACGGGGCCGTCAGGGCCACGTACAGCCGCCCGCCGAGCTCCCCGGTCCAGTGGGGCAGGGCCGTGTCTGTGGGGGGATCGTCCAGCACGGCGGCCATGCGCGCCAGCAGCGCGCCGGTATCGGGCAGCGCCGCCGCGGCGGGGTTGGCGTACAGGCAGCGCCACGCGCCCTCCTCCTTCCTGACCAGCAGGACCGGCTGGGGAAGCATGTCGTACCCTATCTTCAGTTCCCGGATGGTGGGCTCCATGGATGTGCCTCCCTGGGATAAGTGGTATATTTATACAGATTCAGCATAGCACAAAACCGGCGGGAACGCAATCGGGAAGAGAAATTTGTGGGGCGTATATTGCCAGACCAAAGCCCCCTTGTGCACGGCTGACGCTGGGCCCCGGCGCTTTTCCTCCGATACGCTCCCACGTCCTTCATGCGTCCTCCGCCAGAAATACCTTATACATACCATCACCCCGCCCGGTTTATCATCCGCCATGCCGGGTCCAGGGGAGGAAACCAACATTTTCGTCACGTTGACAGCCCGGGCCAAATGCGGTACAGTAAACACAGCCGCCGGGCGGGGGTCTGTCTGGCGGCAGCTTATTCGCAAAGGAGGGCGCACCATGGAAAAACCGGCGGTGACCCTGAGAGAGGGCGGGGGCCGGGCTCTGAAGGCCGGCGGGCCCTGGGTATACGACAACGAGATCGCCTCCGTGGCGGGGGACCCCGCCGGCGGCGATATGGTCACGGTCCTGGACCACAAAGGGACCTTCCTCTGCCAGGGCTTCATCAACCGCAGATCGAAGCTCACCGTCCGGGTCATGAGCCGGGACCCGGCCGCCGTCATCGACAGGGACTTCCTGCGGCGGCGGGTGCAGAGCGCCTGGGACTACCGCAAACGCACGGTGGACACCGCCGCCTGCCGCCTCATCTTCGGGGAGGCAGACTTCCTTCCCGGTCTCGTGGTGGACAAGTTTGGGGACGTGCTGTGCGTCCAGTCTCTGGCGCTGGGCATCGACAGGCTGAAAGGCACCATATTGGAGCTGCTGGTGGAAACGCTGGCGGCGGACGGCGTGGCCGTCCGGGGCATATACGAGCGCAGCGACGCCCCGGTCCGGGAGCGGGAGGGCCTGCCCCTGGCGGCGGGATTCATTGGCGAGCCCTTCGACACCAAGGTCCAGATCACGGAAAACGGCGTCAAATACCTGGTGGACGTGGCTGAGGGGCAGAAGACCGGGTTTTTCCTGGACCAGAAGTACAACCGGAAGGCCATCTGGCCCATCTGCCGGGACGCGAAGGTGCTGGACTGCTTCACCCACACCGGGTCCTTCGCCCTGAACGCGGGGCTGGCCGGGGCCAAAAGCGTGCTGGGGGTGGACGCCTCGGAACTGGCCGTGGCTCAGGCCCGGGAGAACGCCGCCCTGAACGGGCTGGACAGGACCGTAAGATTCCAGTGCGCGGACGTGTTTGAATTCCTGCCGGGGCTCATCAAAAAGAAAGAGCAGTACGACGTGGTGATCCTGGACCCGCCGGCCTTTGCCAAGAGCCGGGGCGCGGTGAAAAACGCCGTGAAGGGCTACCGGGAGATCAACCTCCGGGCGCTGCAGCTCATCCGGGACGGGGGGTATCTGGTCACCTGCTCCTGCTCCCACTTCGTGGACGCGGCGCTGCTGAGCCAGACCGTCCGCCAGGCAGCCAACAACGTGCGAAAGCGCCTGCGGCAGGTGGAATTTCGCACCCAGGCGCCGGACCACCCCATCCTGTACGGCGCGGAGGACTCCAGCTACCTGAAATTCTTCATCTTCCAGGTCTGCCGGGAGGGATAAAAAGCTGCCGGGTGCTTTGCACCCGGCGCTCTATTTGATCGGGGTCCCCGTGTGACCCAGCATAGCGGGTCACACGGGGAAAGGAGAAAGGGCCCTGACCGATGTGCGGGGGACTGTTAACAGTCCCTCGTCATCTTCAGGGCTCTTTCGACGCCATGACCTTGTTTTTCCTCAGTCCTCCGCTTCCGCAAAAACGAATACCTTGGCGCCTGGACCGGCAGGGTCATGTGCAGCTCCATCTTGGGGTGGCTGGCGGCCTGGACCGGCGCGCCATCGGCGTCGAAGATATCCCCGGCAGTGAAGGCCATGGGCTCCGCCCCAGGCATGAGAAGCTCCAGCCCGTCGCCGGGGGAGAACCGGTTGCGCTGGGTGAGCACGGCGTGCCCGTCCCCGCCGCAGTCCTCCACCACGGCCATCACGTCGTACCGGGAGAAGTACCGGGCGTCGTCGGTGTACTGGCCGGGCTGGCCGAAGTAGAAGCCCGTGGAGTAGGGCCGGTGGCTGAGGCTGTACACCTCCTCCCGCCAGACCTCTGCCAGGGGCTCCCCGGCCATGGCCGCGTCGGCGGCATGGCGGTAGGCATTGGTCACCGCGGCGGCGTAATAGGCGGACTTGGTGCGGCCCTCGATCTTCAGGCTGGTGACCCCCGCCGCCATCAGCTCCGGCACATGATCGATCATGCACATGTCCCGGGAGTTGAAGAGATACGTGCCCCCGTCCTCGGTCAGTTCCATCAGCTCCCCTGGCCGCTTTTCCTCGATGAGGTGGTACCTCCACCGGCAGGGCTGGGCGCAGGCCCCTTGGTTGGCGTCCCGGCCCGTCAGGTAGTTGGACAGCACGCACCGGCCGGAGAAGGACACGCACATGGCCCCGTGGCAGAAGGCCTCCAGCTCCAGCTCCCGTGGCGTCCGGGCCCGGAGCGCGGCGATCTGCTCCAGGCTCATCTCCCGTGCCAGCACCACACGGCTGGCCCCCATGTCGTGAAAGGCCCGGGCGGTGACGGCGTTCATGACCCCCGCCTGGGTGCTGATGTGGACGGCGGCATGTGGCGCGTACTTTTTCGCCAGGGCCAGCACGCCCACGTCGGAGACGATGAGCCCGTCCGCCCCAGCGGCCTCCAGGCTCTCCAGGTAGGCGGGCAGGGCGTCCATCTGCTCGTCTGTGGGGATGGTGTTCACCGTGACGTATACTTTCACGCCCCGGCCGTGGCAGAACAAAACCGCCCGGGCCATGTCCTCTGGCCCGAAGGTCCCGGCCCCGGCCCGCATGCCGTAGCCAGGCCCGGCCAGGTATACCGCGTCCGCGCCGTATGTCACCGCCATGGTGAGCTTTTCCATGTCCCCCGCCGGGGACAGCACCTCCAGGGGCCGTTTCCCGTCCATCGCCCGCTCCTTGTGTGAAGATACAGTCAGTATAGCATAGAAAACGCCCGCCGCAAAGCCTCGCGGCGGGTGTGAGCTTGTCAAAAAACACGTAGATGTTTGGATGATGCAGGGGGAGCTTGAGGGGGGCGGAGCCCCGCCTCAAATGG
>CANQIH010000035.1 GCA_947624035.1 uncultured Oscillospiraceae bacterium
GGGCGGCCCCCACCCGGGCCAGGTTCTTCCGGTTCAGAAGGCAGTTGATGACGGAGCTCTTGCCCACGTTGGATTTGCCGGCGAACACCACGCAGGGCCTGTCGTCCCGGACGAAGCCCCGCTTGTCCCCCGCCGACTTTATGAACTCCGCCGGCTCAAACCGCATCGGTCTTTTCCTCCCGGCAGAGGGCGGCGTCCAGCACCGTGTCCATGCTCTTGGCGGTGATGAAGTTCAGGGCCGCCCGGACGGTCTGGTCGATGCCGGCCAGGTCCGGCTCGTTATCCGCGGGGATGATGACCGTGTGGATGCCGGCCCGGAGGGCGGCCATGGTCTTTTCCCGCAGCCCGCCGATGGGCAGCACCCGGCCCCGGAGGGTGATCTCGCCGGTCATGGCCACGTCCTGACGCACCGGGATGCCCGTCAGGGCCGACACCATGCAGGTGCAGGTGGTGACGCCGGCGGAGGGCCCGTCCTTGGGCACGGCCCCCTCCGGGAAGTGGACGTGGATGTCCTTGGTCTTATAGAAATCGCTGTCGATGCCCAGCTCCCCGGCCCGGCTGCGGATATAGGTCAGGGCCGCCTGGGCGGACTCCTTCATGACGTTGCCCAGGTTGCCGGTGAGCTCCAGCTTGCCGGTGCCGTCCATGACGCCCACCTCCACGTCCAGCATCTCGCCGCCCACGCGGGTCCAGGCGAGGCCGTGGACCAGGCCCACCTCGGCCGTCCCTGCAGCCTTGGTGTCCTTGTACTTGGCCGGGCCAAGAAATTCCTCCAGCGCCCCGGCCCGCAGGTACTTGGACTTGAAGTCCCCGGCCACGATGCCCGCCGCCGTCTTGCGGCAGACCGTAGCGATCTGCTGCTCCAGGCGGCGCACGCCGGCCTCCCGGGTGTACAGGGCGATGATCTCCCGCATGGCGCCGTCGTTGATGCGAAGCTGGTTTCCGTTGAGGCCGTGCTTTTTCCGCTGCTTGGGCAGCAGGTGGTCCCTTGCGATAGCCAGCTTCTCCTCGTCCGTGTAGCCGGAGAGCTCCAGCACCTCCATACGGTCCAGCAGGGCCGGCGGAATGGTGTCCGCGGCGTTGGCCGTGGTGATGAAAAACACGTTGCTGAGGTCAAAGGGCAGCTCCAGGAAGTGGTCACGGAACTGGCTGTTCTGCTCCGGGTCCAGCGCCTCCAGCAGCGCCGCGGAGGGGTCGCCCCGGTAGTCGGAGCCCAATTTATCTATCTCGTCCAGCACCATGACGGGGTTGCGGCTGCCCGCCTGCTGGATACCGGCCATGATGCGGCCGGGCATGGCGCCCACATAGGTCTTCCGGTGGCCCCGGATCTCCGCCTCGTCGTGGATGCCGCCCAGGGAGATACGGCACAGCTTCCGGTTCATGGCCCGGGCGATGGACAGGGCGATGCTGGTCTTGCCGGTGCCCGGAGGGCCCAGCAGGCACAGGATGGAGCCCTTCTGATCCGGGGCCAGCTGCCGCACGGACAGGTACTCCACCACCCGCTCTTTTATCTTTTCCAGGCCGAAGTGGTCCTCGTCCAATGCCTTCCGCACGGCCCGGGTGTCCAGGTTCTCCTCGGTCTCCACCTTCCAGGGTATCTCCAGGCAGGCGTCCAGGTAACTTCGGATGACCGCGGCCTCGGCGCTGCCGAAGGGCTGCTTGGCCAGACGGCCCAGCTCCTTCATGAGCTTCTCCCGGACGTTGTCGGGCAGGTCCGCGGCGGCGATGGCCTCCCGGTACTCCTCGGTGTCGTCCATGGGCCCCTCGCCCTCGCCCAGCTCCGCCTGGATGGTGCGCAGCTGCTCCCGCAGGAACATCTCCCGCTGGGCCTTCTTCATCTGGCGGGCGGCCTCCTCGTGGATGGACTGCTCCATGTCCAGGATGTCCAGCTCCCACCGCAGCAGGCGGTTCACCAGCGCCAGGCGCCGCAGGGGCCGCAGCTCCTCCAGGACCATCTGCTTCTGCTCGTGGCGCATGTAGATGTTCTGAGCCACGAAGTCGGCCACGTACCCGGCGTCGTCCCGGTCGGTGATGGCCCGCAGCACATCGGACAGGTCTATCCCGGACGCCTCGGCGTACTTCTCCAGAAGGCCGTAGCACTGGCGGATCAGGGCCTCGGCCCGGACGGCGGAGTGGGGCGTCATGGGTATCTCCAGTTCCTCCACCTGGGCGGTGATATACGGCCGCACCGCGGCGAGGCGGGTCAGGAATCCCCTGGACATGCCCTCCACCATGACCTTGGCGCCCTCCTCCCCGGGGATGCGCAGCACCTGGCGGATGACGCACACCGTGCCGATCTTATAGAGGCCGTCCTCGCCGGTCACGTTCTCCTCGGCGGTGTCCCGCTGGGCCACCAGAAAGACCACCTGGTCGGCGGTCATAGCCGCGTCGATGGCGGACAGCGTGGACTTGCGCTCCACGTCGAAAATGAGCCGCATACCAGGAAAGACCGATATCCCCCGGAGGGGTATCAGCGGCAGGACTCTGTATCGGGAACTGGCGGTAGCTTCTGTATCCATGTATATACCTCACGGGCCGCACAGATGTGCGGCCCCCGTTTTGATTTATGATGCGTTCCGGTCCTCCAGGCGCTTGCGCCGGTATATCACCGGCCGGGCCCCGCTTTTCACGCAGGCCGCGGTGATGACCACCTTTTCGATGCTCTTGTCCGACGGCGCCTCATACATGACCGAGGTCATGATCTTCTCCATGATGCTCCGCAGGCCCCGGGCTCCGATGTCCATCTCGATGGCCTTTTCGGCGATGGCAGACAGCGCCGCGCTCTCGAACTCCAGCGCCACGCCGTCATAGCCCAGCATGGCCTGGTACTGCTTCACCAGGGCGTTTTTGGGCTCCGTCAGGATGCGGATCAGGTCCTCTTTTTTCAGGCTGTCCAGGGTGGTGATCACCGGCAGACGGCCGATGAGCTCGGGGATGATGCCGAACTTCAGAAGGTCGTGGCTCTGGACGTGGCTCAGTATCTCCCCCACGTCCTTCTCCCGGCGGGAGGCGATCTCCGCGCCGAAGCCCAGGCTCTTCCGGTCCAGGCGGTTCTCGATGATCTTCTCCAGACCGTCAAAGGCGCCGCCGCAGATGAACAGGATATTGCTGGTGTCGATGTGGATGAACTCCTGATGGGGATGCTTGCGCCCGCCCTGGGGCGGGACGGCAGCCACGGTGCCCTCCAGTATCTTCAAAAGGGCCTGCTGTACGCCCTCACCGGACACGTCACGGGTGATGGAGGTGTTCTCGCTCTTCCTGGAGATCTTATCCATCTCGTCGATGTAGATGATGCCCTGCTGGGCCCGCTCCACGTCGAAATCCGCCGCCTGCAGAAGCCGCAGCAGGATGTTCTCCACGTCCTCGCCCACGTAGCCCGCCTCGGTGAGGGTGGTGGCGTCTGCGATGGCGAAGGGCACGTTCAGCATCTTCGCCAGCGTCTGGGCGAAGAGGGTCTTGCCGCTGCCGGTGGGGCCCACCAGCAGGATGTTGGACTTTTGCAGGTCCACCCCGCTCTCGCCCTTGTAGAGGATGCGCTTATAGTGGTTGTAGACCGCCACCGCCAGGGAGACCTTGGCCCGGTCCTGGCCGATGACATAGTCGTCCAGGGCCGATTTGATCTCCCGGGGGGTGGGCAGGTCCTCCTGCCGGAGCGCGCCGCCGGCCTCGGGGCTCTCCAGTGTGAAGTCCTCGAAATCGTCGATGTCGTCACCCAGGATATCCTGGCACAGGCGTACGCACTCGTCGCAGATATAGGCATCGTTTCCGGCGATCAGCTTGCCCACCTGGGACTGTATCTTGCCGCAGAAGCTGCAGCGTATGGTCTTTCTCTCGCCGTCTCTCGGCATAGATGATACCTCGACTTACCTCTTATAGATTACCTTGTCGATGAGGCCGTAGTCCCGGGCCTCCTCCGCGCTCATGAAGTTGTCGCGCTCACAGGCGGCCACGATCTCCTCGTAGGGCTTGCCGGTGTTCTCGGCCATGATGTGGTTCAGCCGCTCCTTGACGCGCTCAAAGTGCTTCAGGTGGATGCTCATATCGGTGACCTGGCCCTGGGTGCCGGCGGAGGGCTGGTGGATCATGATCTCCGCGTTGGGCAGGGCGATGCGCTTGCCCTTGGCGCCGCTGGAGAGCAGGAACGCGCCCATGCTGGCGGCCATGCCGATGCAGATGGTGGACACGTCGCACTTGATATACTGCATGGTGTCATAGATGGCCATGCCCGCGGTCACGCTGCCGCCGGGGGAGTTGATGTAAAACTGGATGTCCTTGTCCGGGTCCTGACCCTCCAGAAACAGCATCTGGGCCACGATCAGGGACGCGGTGGTGTCGTTGACCTCCTCGGACAGCATGATGATGCGGTCGTTCAGAAGCCGCGAGAAGATGTCATAGCTCCGCTCGCCCCGGGATGTCTGCTCAATAACATACGGTACCAAACTCATAGGAATATCGCTCCTTTCTAATTGCAATAAGAGCCTATCCAGGTTTTTCCCCGCTTATTCCGCGGCGGGCTCCTCCGCCTCTGCCTTCTCCTCCTCGGGCGCGGGCTCCGTGGGCACACCGGCGGCGAAGATGATGTCCGCGGCGCGGCGGGACTTCAGGTCGGCGGTGACGCTCTCCTGGGGGATGGCGCCCTTCACCGTGTCCAGGTCCACCCCGTACTGCTCGGCCAGCTTGCCGTACTCGGCCTCCACGTCCTCGTCGGAGACCTGGATGTCCTCGGCCTCGGCCACCTTGTCCAGCAGAAGCTCCGTCTTCACCCGGCGCTCGGCGGTGGGACGGCACTGGTCCCGGAAGCCGTTCATATCCTGGCCCAGGTACTTCAGGTACAGCTCCAGGTTGAGGCCGTTGTACTGGAGGTTCTGGTCATACTCGCGGACCATGCGGTCCACCTGCTCCTCCACCATGGCGTCGGGGATGTCGGCGGTGATGTTGTCCCCGGCCTTCTCGATGAGGGCGTTCTGGAAGCCGGCCTCGGCGCTGTCGGCCTGGGCCTTCTCCAGCTTGGCGCGCACGTCGGCCCTGTACTCGTCCAGGGTGTCGAACTCGGACACGTCCTTGGCGAACTCGTCGTCCAGGTCGGGCAGCTGGGTCTCCTTGACCTCGTTGCACTTGACGTGGAACACGGCGGCCTTCCCGGCCAGGGAGGCCTCGTGGTACTCCTCGGGGAAGGTGACGTCAATGTCCTTCTCCTCACCGGCGCCCAAGCCCACCACCTGGTCCTCGAAGCCGGGGATGAAGCTGCCGGAGCCCAGCACCAGGCTGTGGCCCTCGGCCTTGCCGCCGTCGAAGGGCACGCCGTCCACGCTGCCCTCGTAGTCGATGACGGCGGTGTCGCCGTCCTGGGCGGGGCGCTCCACGGTGACGATGCGGCCATTGCGCTTGCGGGTCTTCTCCAGTTCCGCGTCCACCTGCTCGTCCGTGACGTTCACGGGGGCCTTGGGGGCCTCCAGGCCCTTATACTCGCCCAGAGTCACTTCCGGCCACACGGCGGTCACAAAGGAGAGAGTCATTTCCTTGCCCTCGCCGAAGTCCACGCCCTTCACCGCGGGGGTGCCCACGTTGCGGATGGACTGGTCCTTCACGGCGAAGGTGAAGGCGGCGGGCGCCAGCTCGTCGGCGGCGTCCTCATAGAACACGTCCTTGCCGTACATGCCCTCGATCACCATCCGGGGGGCCTTGCCCTTGCGGAAGCCCTGGACGAAGATCTTGCCGCGGTTCTTGAGATAGACCGTGTTGATGGCCTTCTCAAACTCCTGGGCGTCGCACACGACGTCAAAGGACACGGTGCTCTTTTCCTGTTTTTCTACGTTCTTTACGATCATGGGATTTGACTTCTCCTTCCTAAAATACGCGGGAAATGATCTTAAAATTAGCCGTGAACAAGTCAGTTTTTTATTTTACCAAAACTCACAGGATTTTACAAGGTCTGAATGAAATTCCGTCGCCGGAAACACAGAGAAAACGGGTCCCCTCATACTCGCCGTTGAAGGCCAGCCGCAGGCTGTCGGCGTGGAGGTGGCCGCTGCAGCATACCTTCACCTCGTACTGCCGCAGCAGGGAGAGTATCTCTTTGCAGAGATAGCCGCCGTACTTGGGCGGGTAGTGGAGGAACACGTACTTGTCCTTATCCCCCGCCGCTTTCAATGACGCCTCCAGCCGCAGGGCCTCCCGGGCGATGAGTTTTCTGTCGTGCTCCGTGCCCCGGGACTCCTCAAAAAACCAGCCCTTGGTGCCGCAAATGGCGGCATTCTCCCCGTAGGGATAAGCGTTGTTGTGCAGGATGGAGATGGTGGTGATGCCGTTTTTCTCAAAAAAGGCGGTCATCTTGGCCGCCGAGGTCCACCAGTAGTCGTGGTTGCCCTTGAGGACGATCTTCCGCCCCGGCAGAGCGTCGATGAAGCGAAAGTCCTCCAGCGCCTCGTCCAGGGTCATGCCCCAGCTCACGTCGCCGCAGATCACGCACACGTCCTCCGCCGTCAGCGCCTGGAAACCCGCCCGTATCCTCTCCACATAGTTCTCCCACCGGGGGCCGAACACGTCCATGGGCTTGTTGGCCGAGAAGGACAGGTGCAGGTCGCCTATGGCAAAAAGTGACATAGCATAATCGCCTTTCGAGCGGCCATACTAGCCGCGAGGTGAGATAGGGATGGAAAAGAAGAGCTGCGATTGCCGGGACTGTATAAACGGCGTCTGCTGCACGGTCTCCAACTGCAAGCATCACGCCATCGGAGACGTGTGCACAGCGACCCATATCAACGTCAAGAGTGAGGACGCCGTCACCAGAGCGGACACGTTCTGCGGCACCTTCACGCCTGTGGACACCTGGCAGACTGTGTGACCTCAGGGGCGGCGTTTTGCCGCTCCTACATAGTGTCGCCGTGAGGCTAGTCCCCCTCTGACGAGGGGGCTGTCGTCCAGCGGGGCCCCCAAAGGGCACGCTTGCCCTTTGGGGAGAGGAGGCACACGGGAGCGGGCGGATGCCGCCGCTTGCGGCGGCGAAGCTTAGCGGACGTTGTGCTGACGACGGCACGCTTGCCGCGTGGGGAGAGGAGGAGCCAAAAAGCTTGGCGGTGATTTGGGGTTACTGCCATGCAAGCGGCCCCCTCTGACGAGGGGGCTGTCAGCGCCAGCGGCGCTGACTGAGGGAGAGACAGATGCTATCCAAACCTGGTGTATCTCTCCCTCCGTCTCGGCCTGCGGCCGAGCCACCTCCCTCGTCAGAGGGAGGCTTTGGAAGCGGTATTACGCCAAAAACTCCGAGACGGCCTGTTTCATATCCGGGACAGGGACCCACTTGTCAAAGCGGACCGGCTTCCCGGCCAGGGAGGCCAGAGGCTTGGGCGCGGGCAGGCCCGTGAGGGCGGTGAGCTCGTCCATGAGGGCCGGGCCGGTCTCGCTGGTGACGGCGCCCAGGGCCTCCAGCACGGCGGCGCCGAACTTGAAGGGGCTGGCGGTGGACACCACCACAGTGGGGCGCACGGTCCCCTCCTTTTCCCGCAGGTCACGGAGGACCCGGCTGGCCACGGCGGTGTGGGTGTCCATGAGGTACCCCTGCTCCCGCCACAGGCGGCCGATCTCCGCCTTGGCGTCGGCGTCGGCACACCAGCCGCCCACGAACTCGCTGCGGATGCTCTCCAGCAGCGCCGGGCTCACCTCATAGCGGCCCTGGCCGCTGAGCTTTTCCATAAAGCCCCGGACCATATCGCCGTCGCCGGTCAGGCAGTACAGCAGCCGCTCCAGGTTGGAGGACACCAGGATGTCCATGGACGGGGAGCTGGTGAGATAGAAAGGCCGGTTCTTGTCGTACACGCCCGTGCCGATGAAGTCGGTGAGGACGTTGTTGTCGTTGGAGGCGCAGATGAGCCGCCCCACAGGCAGGCCCATGCGCTTGGCGTACCACCCGGCCAGGATGTCGCCGAAGTTGCCGGTGGGCACGCAGAAGTCGATCTCATCCCCCAGGGCGATGTTCCCGGCATTCACCATGTCGCAGTAGGCGGAGAAGTAGTAGGCGATCTGGGGCGCCAGGCGGCCCCAGTTGATGGAGTTGGCGGAGCTGAGGAAAAAGCCCCGGCCGTCCAGCTCTTCGGCGAACTCCTTGTCGGAGAATATCCTCTTCACGCCGGTCTGGGCGTCGTCAAAGTTGCCGTCCACCGCCACCACGTTGACGTTACCGCCCTCCTGGGTGGCCATCTGCAGCTTCTGCACCTGGCTCACCCCGTCCCGGGGGTAGAACACCATGATCCGGGTGCCGGGCACATCCTTGAAGCCCTCCAGGGCGGCCTTGCCGGTGTCGCCGCTGGTGGCCACCAGGATGCTGACGGTCCGCTCCTCGCCGTTTTTCCGCAGGCTGGCGGTCAGCAGCCTCGGCATGATCTGCAGGGCCATGTCCTTGAAGGCGCTGGTGGGCCCGTGCCACAGCTCCAGCACGCCGGTATCAGCGTCCAGCACGTGGGTGGGCGCCACGGCCGGGCAGTCAAAGTTGTCCCCGTAGGACGCCTGGGCGATGGCCTCCAGCTCCTCCCGGGAGAACTCCTCCAGGTACAGCCCCAGCACCTTCACGGCCCGCTCCCGGTACCCGTCGGCGCAGAGGCCCCGAATGAACTCCATGTCCACGGCGGGAATCTCCGTGGGGACGAACAGCCCCCCGTCCGGCGCGAGGCCCCGGACGATGGCCTGGGAGGCGGTGACGGCGCTGCGGCCCTCTCTTGTGCTCACATAATCCATTTTAAAACGCATCCTCTATATGATTGATCTCCGGCTCCGCCGTGGCCAGCCCCTGAGGGGCGTATACCTCGATGACGTCGAACCGGGGCTGGTATTTCGTTTGGTTCTGCTGGAGCCACAGCTCCGCCGCCATGGTCACCCGCCGCTGCTTGGGGGCCGTGACGAACTCCATGGCCTGGCCGTGGCTGGCGTCCCTGCGGAGCTTCACCTCCGCAAAGACCACATACCGCCCCTTTTGGGCGATGATGTCGATCTCCCCGTGGCGGCAGACGTAGTTCCGCCCGACGATCTTATATCCATGGCGCCTGAGGTACGCGCAGGCCGCGTCCTCGCCGTAGGCGCCCAGCAGCTTCTTATCGCTTGGCATAGAACTTCTTCAAAAAGGACGGCCGGTGCTCCGGGCAGGGGCCGTACTGGGCGATGGCGGCGTAGTGGTCTTTTGTGCCGTAGCCCTTGTGCCTGTCAAAGCCGTACTGCGGATACCGCTCCGCCAGCTCGTACATATACCGGTCACGGGTGACCTTCGCCAGCACCGACGCCGCGGCGATGCAGGCACACTTTCCGTCGCCCCCCACCACGCTCCGGGCGGGGACGGCGATGCTGCGGGTGGTATTGCCGTCGATGAGAGCCATCTCCGGCGCCGGCGTAAGCTGGGCGATGGCCCTGTTCATGGCCAGCAGGGCGGCGTTCAGGATATTCAGCTCCTCGATCTCCGCCACCGTGGCAAAGGCGACGCCATAGGTCACAGCCTTCTCGCAGATGACGGGAAACAGGGCCTCACGCTTTTTCTCCGTGAGCTTTTTGGAGTCGTTGAGCCCGGGCAGGTCCGCCCCCTCGGGCAATATCACCGCCGCGGCGCACACCGGTCCCGCCAGGGGGCCCCGGCCCGCCTCGTCCACGCCGCACACCAGGGCTATGCCCTCGCCGTGCAGCGTCCGCTCATATTCCCACAGGTCAAGAGGGTCTTTCAAGACTGATCCTCCCCAGCTTGCCGCCCCGAAATTCATCCAGCAGCACGGCGGCCATCCGCTCGGTGTTCACCTCGCCCCGTGCCATGAGAAAGCCCCGCTTCCGGGCGCAGGTCTCCAAAAGCTCCCATCCCTGGGCGCCGGGGTCCGGGTCGAAACCGTACCGCTCCCGGATGGCATTGGGATACATCGCCCGCAGCGTCACCAGCAGCTTCGCCGCCAGGTCCTCGGTGTCCAGCACGTCGTCCTTCACCGCGCCGGTGAAGGCCAGCCTGTCCCCCACCGCGGGGTCGTCGAACTTGGGCCACAGGATGCCAGGGGTATCCAGCAGCTCCAGGGAGCTGTCCACAGTGATCCACTGCTTGCCCCGGGTGACGCCGGGCCTGTCCGAGACGGCGGCGGTCTTCCGGCCGCTCACCTTATTGATAAACGTGGACTTGCCCACATTGGGCACGCCCACCACCATGGCACGCATGGTGCCCGTCTTCTGCCGGATGGCCCGCAGGGCCTGGGACAGGTCCTTCACGCCCCGGCCGGACAGGGCGTCGCACTCCATGAAGGGCACGCCCTGGCGCTTATAGTACGCCCGCCACATGCCCGTCACGTTGGGGTCCGCCTGGTCCACCCGGTTGAGAATGAGGAGCCGTGGCTTCCGCCCGGCGATGATGCCGTCCAGATCCGGGTTGCGGCTGGCCATGGGGATGCGGGCGTCCGCCACCTCACAGACGGCGTCCACCAGCTTCAGGCTGTCCTGCATCATCCGCTCGGCCTTTTTCATGTGGCCGGGGAACCACTGCACCTCAGCCATCGAGCCCTCCGGTACCGTAGATGGCGCCCAGCTTGCTGAAGGGGAAGATGCGGAAGATCGCCTTGCCCATGATGTACCGGGTGTCCACGAAGTTGATGCGCCAGTCACGGCTGTCGCTGGAGTTGTTGCGGTTGTCGCCCATGACGAACACACACCCCTCCGGCACGGTCACGGTCACGGCCGCGCCGTCCACGTCCGTCTCCGGGTCGATGCCGTACACGTCATAATAGGCAGGGTCCAGCATGCTCAGGCTGTCGTAAGCCCGCTCCATGATATAGGGCTCGTCCAGCACCTGGCCGTCCACCGCCACCGTCCCTGCCATGAAGTCGATGGTGATGGTCTGGCCCTCCATGGCGATGATGCGCTTGACGATGGGCTCGGCCCTGAACTGGTCCTTCCGCAGGACCACGATGTCCCCCTGCTCATAGTCCCCCGCCAGGCGGGTGATGATGATCTTATCGCCGCCCTGGAGGGTGGGCTCCATGGAGTGGCCCACCACGTCGATGACCCGGGCCACCATGACGAACAGCAGCACGCACACGATCATGGCCACGATGATGCAGTGCAGCCAGTCGTATGTCTCCTGATAGGGATTGAAGGGCTTGTCCCCGTCCTTGTTCTTATCCTTTTTCCGCCGCCTGCCGGCGGCCGCCATGCTCCGGACGGTCCCCTCCGTCCGTTCCTCCTCGCTCATCGGTATATTCACCCCGCCTTTCGCCGGATAGTATTCAAAGCGTACAGAGTATTATACTATAACGGTGTCCCCAAACGCAACAAAAAAGAGGCTGTCCGCCTCTTTTTCGTTGGATTTGTCTGCTGATCACAGCTTCTCGCGGACCTTGGCAGCCTTGCCCACGCGGTCACGCAGATAGTAGAGCTTCGCCCGGCGGACCTTGCCCTTGCGGACCGTCTCCACAGACACGATGGTGGGAGAGTGGACCGGGAAGACCTTCTCGCAGCCCACGCCGTAGGAGATGCGGCGGACGGTGATCGTCTCGTTGATGCCGCCGTGCTTCTTGGCGATGAGGGTGCCCTCAAAGGCCTGGTTGCGCTCGCGGTTGCCCTCCTTGATGCGGACGGTGACACGGACGGTGTCGCCCACGTTCATCTCGGGCAGCTCCGGCTTCATATACTGCTGGGTCAGTGCATTGATGAGATCCATGGTAATGACCTTCCTTAAATAGACGTTCTTACCGGGAATCTCTCATCCGGCAGCGGACCGCCCTGATAGACGCATGCAAACATGCTCTGGTATATTAGCATACTTTTCCGGTATATGCAAGCTTTTTTTGAAAATATCCCGCCTCACCGGAAGGGGGTCATGTCCTCCCGGAAGGCCTCCATCCGCGTGAACCGAAAATAGGCCGGGGCGTCCTCCCCCAGGGCCGCCATCATGAGCTCCGGGCTCACAGTGGGCTCCTGGGCGTGTAGGACGAGCTCCGCCTCCACCCCATCGGCCGTGTCCGTGAACCGGGCCAGGTGGATGGACGGGGCGATGTCGTCGGTGCGGACGCCCCGCTTGGCCCGGTGCTCCACCGGGATGGACGGACGGGCGAAGAAGTCGCTGTAAAACGCCGCGTCCCGGCCGCCCTTCATGATGCCTGTGAGCCGCAGCCAGCGCAGCTCCGCGCCCTTGCCGGGGGCGGCATAGGCCTCCAGGGCCCGGATGCCCTCGGGCATATACCGGTTCAGCGCCTCCGGCAGCGCCGCCAGGTCTCTGTCCTCCGTGAGGGCGAAGTCCATGTACTCGCACCGGCTGGCCGTACCCACGGTCAGGGGCAGGATGATGGATATCTTGGCGTGGGGGTTGAACCCCTCGCTGTATTTCAGAGGCACGCCCGCCCGGGAGAACACCCGCTGCATGGTGCGCATCAGGTCCAGGTGGGAGATGTACACCGCCCGGCCGGTCTTTTCAAACTTAAGTCGCAGCTTATCCACGGCACACGCCCTCCTTCAGGAGACTGGCCGCCCCGCAGCCGGAGCAGGCCGCCCGGCAGTCCGGGGACAGCCGCCCCTCGTATGCCGCCGCCCGCTCCCGCTCCAGGTGGCGGCGGGTGACGGCGCAGTCCATGTGCTCCCAGGGCAGAAGCTCGTCCAGAGGCCGCTCCCGGGTGGCGTAGAAGTCGATGTCCAGACCGCAGGCGTCAAATGCGTCCAGCCAGCGCTGCAAAGAGAAGTACTCGCTCCAGCTCTCCAGCCGGCCGCCCCGGCGCCATACCTCCTCGATGACCGCGCCCATGCGCCGGTCGCCCCGGGCCAGGGCCGCCTCCACCAGGCTCATCTCGGCGTCGTGCCAGTTGTAGGTGATGGACTTGGCCCGCTGCAGGGCGTCCGTCAGCAGCTTCACCCGGCGCAGGTACTCATCCCGGCTCACCTGGGCCTCCCACTGGAAGGGGGTGTGGGGCTTGGGGATAAACTCGGAGGTGCTCACCGTGA
The DNA here is from genome assembly GCA_947624035.1 of uncultured Oscillospiraceae bacterium. Classification (GTDB taxonomy): domain Bacteria; phylum Bacillota; class Clostridia; order Oscillospirales; family Oscillospiraceae; genus CAJOIG01. The sequence goes on from CANQIH010000035.1 coordinate 12,943, forward strand.
TGCGCACGCCCCGGCTCTTGTTGGCGGCGTGCTGCCTCCAGGTCCAGAATACCTTTTTCGCCAGCTCCGCGATGCCCAGCACGTCCTCGTCGGTCTCTGTGGGCAGGCCCAGCATGAAGTAGAGCTTCACGCCGTTCCACCCGCCCTCAAAGGCGATGCGGCAGGAGTTAAGAAGGTCCTCCTCCGTGACATTCTTGTTGATGACGTCCCGCAGCCGCTGGGTGCCTGCCTCTGGCGCGAAGGTGAGGCCGCTCTTGCGGACCTTCTGGACCCGCTGCATGATGTCCATGGAGAAGTTGTCCGCCCGCAGGGACGGCAGGCTCAGGCTCACGCCCCGGGGCTCGCAGTAGTCCAGAAGCCCGTCGCAGAGCTCAGAGAGCGGCTTATAGTCGCTGGTGCTGAGGCTGGAAAGGTTCAGCTCCTGATAGCCGGTGTTCTCCAGGGACGCTTTTCCCAGCTCCAGCAGCTTTTCCGGGCTCCGTGACCGGACAGGCCGGTTGATCTGGCCCGCCTGGCAGAACCGGCAGCCCCGGATGCAGCCCCGAAACACCTCCAGGCTCACCCGGTCGTGGACGATCTCCGTGGACGGGACGATGGGCGCGGTGGGATAATAGCTGTGCTCGAAATCCTCCACAATGCGCTTGCGCACCTTCTCCGGCGCGCCGTCCTTGGGGACGATGGCCGCCACGGTGCCGTCATCATTATATGATATATGGTAGAGGCTGGGGACGTACACGCCGCCGATCTTGGCCGCCTCCTGCAGGAACCGGGGCTTGTCCCAGCCCTCGGCCTTGGCGCTGCGGTACAGCTCCAGCACCTCCCGGTCCACGTCCTCCCCCTCGCCCAGAAAGCACAGGTCGAAGAAGTCCGCCATGGGCTCGATGTTGCAAATGCAGGCGCCCCCAGCCATGACCATGTGCTCAAGATCATGCCGGTCCGCGGCGTGCAGGGGG
>CANQIH010000036.1 GCA_947624035.1 uncultured Oscillospiraceae bacterium
GCCCTCGTTCAGCAGCGCGCCCCACTCCGGCGTGGGCGCCTGGATGCCCAGGCCCAGGAAGCTGAGGCTGGCCGCCTGCATGATGGTGCCGCCGATGCCCATGGTGCAGCCCACCAGGATGGGCCCGAAGGTGTTGGGCAGGATGTGTTTGAAGATGATGCGCACGCTGGAGCAGTTGATGGACCCGGCGGCCTCTATGTAGTCACTGTTGCGTATCTGCAATATGAGGCTCCGCAGCATACGGGCCGTGCCGGGGATACCGGCGATGGACAGGGCGATGATAGTGTTCACCACGCCGGGGCCCAGGGCCGTGGATATGACCATGGACAGCAGGATGCCGGGGATGGCCTGGAAGATGTCACACAGGCGCATGACGATGTTGTCGGCGGTCTGGCCGAAGAAGCCGGCGATGGCGCCCAGCACGAGGCCGATGAAGGTGCCGATGACCGTTGCTGCCACGCCCATGAAGATGGAGTACCGCCCGCCGTAGAGGATGCGGCTGAACAGGTCCCGTCCGAATTTGTCGGTGCCGAAGAAGTGGGCGGCGGAGGGCTTGGCGAACACGTCCGAGCTCATCTCCGCATAGCCGTACTTGCAGATGTACGGGGCCAGCAGCGCCAGCAGCACGAACACCACGAACAGCACCATGCCGATGACGGAGAGGGGGTTTTTGATGAACCGCTTGAACACCTCAAGGCTCTGGTTCGTCTTTTTCGCTTTTACCAATGTAGTATCCATGACGGCGCCTCCCTCACTTTCCCTCGTACTGTGCCTTGATGCGCGGGTCCACATAGGCGTAGATCAGGTCCACCACCAGCATCACGAAGCTGAAGGCGATGGCGATGACCACCACGCCGCTGCGCACGGCAGGGTAATCCAGCGCACCGATGGCATTGGTCATGTAAAGGCCGATGCCGGGGATCACGAAGATGGCCTCGGTGACCACCGTGCCGCCCAGGGAGGTGGCGAAGGTGGAGCCCAGGGAGGTGATCAGCGGGATCAGGGCGTTCGGCATGACGTGTTTATAGATGGTGTTGTGGTTGCTCACGCCCTTGGCCCGGGCAGTGGTGACGTAGTCGGAGCGGATGACCTCCAGCACGTCCACCCGGCACTGCCGCCCGATCATGGCGATGCCGATGACCGAGTTGGATATGACCGGTATGACGTAGTGCTTCCAGGTCCCGATGCCGAAGGCCGGCAGCAGCTGGTGCTGCACACACAGCCAGTTGACCATGATGAGGGCCAGCCAGAACCCCGGCAGCGAGATGCCCACCATGGAGCCCACGATGGCGGTGTAGTCCTGCCACTTGCCCTGGTGGGTGGCCGCAACGATGCCCAGCGGGATGCCCACGATGGCGGTGATCAGGATGGAAAAGGCCGCGATGATCAGCGTGCGGGGGAAGCGCTCCATAAGCTCGGTGGCCACGGCCCGCTTGGACTGGTAGGACGTGCCCAGGTCGCCGTGGAGGAAGGTATCGGACAGATACCGCCCCAGTTGGACGAGATAGGGCTGGTCCAGGCCCATTTCATGGCTGAGCGCGTCCACCTGCTCCGGGGTGGCGGTGGGGCCCAGGATGATCTGCGCGGGGTTGCCTGGGACGAAGTACATGATCGAGAAGATCAGGATCGCCACGCCTAGGACAACGAAGGCCATCATGACAAGACGTTTTAATATGTATCTCCACATAATGATCCCCTTATTTCACAGTGCTTCTAGCAATATCGGGTCTAGCTCATGTGAGGTAGACCCGATATATCGGTATGCTTTTGACGCGCGGCTTACTTGAAGGTGAAGCCCTGCACGCAGACGGCGCCCTCACCGGTATAGCAGATGGAGTCGATGAGCGTGTTGTCGTAGACGTTGTACTTCAGCTCGGTCAGCAGAGGCACGCAGTAGACGTTCTCGGTGATGAACTTCTGGGCGGCGTTGACGGTCTCCTGGGAGTTGGTGTCCACGGCCAGGGCCTGGCCCACCACGTCGCGCAGCTCGCCCAGGGCGGCCTCATCGGCGAAGACCTCGTTCTGCTTCACGAAGGCGCTGTCCCACAGGTCGGTCACATAGAAGCCGGACAGCTCGGACAGGTTCAGCTCCCAGGCGGAGTCGTCGTTCTTGGCGGCCAGCCAGTTGGGGAAGATCTCGCCCCGGATGTTCACGGTGATGCCGATCTGAGCCAGCTGGCCCTGGATGACCTCGGCGATGTCGTTGGCGATGCCGCCGTCGATGAACAGCAGGGTGATGTCGGTCCCGTCGGGATAGGCGGACTGGGCCAGGTACTCCTTGGCCTTCTCCAGGTCATGCTCGGGGATGTAGGATTTGAAGGTCTCCTCGTCATAGTCGGGGTTCATGGGAGCGCCCAGGCCGTAGGTGGCCTTGTTGGCGCCGCCGTTGACCATCATGGAGATGAACTCGGAGTCCAGCGCGGTCATGATGGCCATGCGCAGGTTCTCGTCGCTGGTCTTGGAATTGGCGGAGTGGTTCACGAGCAGGGACTTGGGGGCGGGGCTCTCCATCTCCTCCACGGAGTAGCCGGAGGCGTACATGCCGCCCTCCTGGAAGTTGGGCGCGTCCTGGCTCGCGATATCGGCGGTCATGTCGATGGTACCGGTCTGCAGGGCCATGGTCAGCTGGCTGGTCTCGGTGATGGTGTCGATCTCGATCTCGTCAACGGGCTGCTGCTGGCGGGGGAACTTCACCTGGTCGCCCTCGGCCCAGTAGTTCTCGTTGACCTTCAGGTTCATGGAGACGCCGGAGGTCCAGCTGTCCACCACGTACGGGCCGGTGCCCACGGGCTTGGAGGCCATGCCGTCGCCGGAGGCCTCGTAGGCCGCCTGGCTCACGATGTTGACGTAGCTCATGACGCTCTCAAAGGCGCCCACAACGGGCTTCTGGGCCCAGACGAATTCCACGGTGTAGTCGTCCAGCGCGGTGACGGACTCGATGGCGGTGGTGCGGTTGCTCATCTCGGAGGCGCCCACCTGCTCGGGGGCGTAGGAGAACACCACGTCGCCGGCGGTGATGGGGTTGCCCTCGGAGTCGTGGATGTTCTCATAGAGCTTGACGGTGTAGGTGCGGTCGCCGTCATACTCCCAGCTCTCCATCAGAAGGCCCTGGAAATCCTCGCCGTAGTTCATGAAGGAGCCCAGAGACTCGAACACGGCCGCGGTGTAGGCGGAGGGGTTCAGGAAGGGAACAAGGCTGGTGTACTGACGGGTGGCGGCAAAGACCACCTTGTCGGCGCGGCCGTTGCCATCCGCGTCGTTCTCGCCGGCGGCGCTGGCCGTGACGCCCAGAGAGGCGATCAGGCAGAGCGCCAGGGCCAGAGCGAGAAGCTTCTTCACGGTGTTTTTCATGTTTGACCTCCAAATTTAAGTTATTTTTGTTTTTTCACGGCCCGGCCCACAGACGGCGGGGCCGTTGTTCACTTATCCCTGGGTCCCCAGGGCCATGGTGCCCACCACGCCCAGGGGGTTCATCTTCATGGGGCCGTGGCTGTTGAGGTCCTCGGTGCCGCCCAGCGCGTTGCCCAGCTCGAAGAGCATCTCGTCGCACTCGAAGTTATTGGCGGTGCCGGCCGCCACCATGTCCTTCGCGGCCTGGAGCTGCCCGGCGAAGGCGTTCCAGATCTCCTCGGTCACCCAGTAGGTATCGGAGGGCACGTCCGTGCCGTCGGCGCTGACCACGATGTCCTTCGTGACCTCCTCGGCGTAGGCCACGGCGTGGGCCAGGGCGGCAGGGGCGCCGTCGCCGCGGGTGAAGCCGATCACGTGGTCCTGCCCCTCGTCGGAGCTCCACATGATGATCACCTCGTCCTCGTTGTTGTACTGGTCCGTGCGGCGCTCGCCGCGGATGAACTGGGTGTGGCGGAAGGCCTCGGCAAAGCTCTTGCCGATGTAGGAGTCGCCGGTGGTGATGGGCTCGTCGGCGCCGTTCTCCAGGAAGAAGGGGTGCTTGTTGGCCTCCTCGTCGGCGGGGTCCGTGTTCTCGATGAGCCGGCCCACCTGGGACACAGCGCGCTTCGCGGTCCAGCCCTGGACGCCGTCCTGCCAGAACACCATCATGTCGCCGGGCTGGATGGCCTCGTCCACGTTCTCCGCGGGGAACTCAAAGCCGATGTCGCTGCCGTCCGTGCCGGTGAAGCGGGTGACGCCGTCCTCGGTCTGGATGCCGGCCACCAGCGTGGAATCATAGTAGGTGGTGGAGATGACGCTGGCGAAGTCCTCGCCGGGCTTGGCGTAGAGCTCCACGGTCTGGCCCACCATGTAGGCGATGTGCTTGGTGTAGAGGTAGACGGCCGTGTCCAGGTCAACGGGCTCGCCGGAGGCGTAGTTCTCCTCCACCTGGGGCATAAAGAAGCCGTCGTTCCACTGGCGCTGCAGGTGGGCCTTCCACGCCCAGCCGCCCTGCACGGGCCAGATGGCGTCCTCGCCGTTCACCACCAGCTTCTCGGGAGTGACGGTGCCGTCCTCCGCCATGTGGGGGACCTGCTGGCCGTTGACGAACACGTTCCCGGCCTTCGCGATGGCCGCCACGCCGTCCGCCGCGCTGCCGCCCTCGTAATACTGGTCAAACTGCTCGTCGATCATGGTCAGGGACGAGTCGCACACGACCGTGTAGAGCTTGACATACTCTTCACCGTTGAAAACAGCGGTCTCAGGCTCCGCCGCCATGGCGCCCGCGGAGAGGACCGTGACCATCAGACAGAGGACACACGCCGCTGTCAAAAGCTTCTTCACACTGCTTTTCATGTTTGACCTCCAATTTTGATTTTACGGTCTCGGACCGCGCTTAGACCAAGTTTTAAATCACGTTCTAATCTTGGGTACATTATAGCGCATGTCCACCGAATACGCAAAGGGGAATATTCGCTCAAATTCACTGGCATTTTTTGTCTAAATTGCCAGTGGGCTCTTTTCGGCGCCCCGGACGGTTTGTCATATCCGTCTGCCCGGCGACCCGTTCTGGTTGCTGTATGTGGTCACCAGAAGCTGCGCGTAGACGTGCCGGACCAGCCACGTAGCCCCGATGCTGACGGCCACGGCCAGCACCACCAGCGCGTCCCCGGCGGCGGCCCTTCTGTGGACCAGCATGTCGATAAGCCCTGCGATCATGGACGCCGCCGCCAGCAGGATGCGCAGCGCGGAGCCGGAGCGGATGGACCGGTCGATCTCGTCATGGTCCATCTCCTTCACGTACTCCCCCGCCGCGATGAACCGCCCGAGGCCGGTGAGCTCCAGTATCCACGGTATCAGGGACAGCCCGCCGAAGCCGTTGGCGGCCCTCGACACCGTGATAGGTGTCCGGGACAGGATGGCGGCCGCATATACCGCGATACCGGCAAGCTCCGCCGCGGCAAGAAAGGCCTTGATCTGGCCCATGGGCCGGTCCCCCTCCCACCTGGCCCACTGGCCCACATACCGGTACTCGGTCCGCCAGCCCTTCCGGTTATCCGCGGGGACCTTCACCGCCTCGTAGTTCTCAAAATACCGCTCCCGGTAGCTCTTTCTTCGTTCGCTCATATCACCGCTCCGCCAGAAGGTTTTTCCTCTTCCACACGCCGGAGTAGAAGTAGACGATGCACACCGCCGCCGGCAGCACCCGGCTCAGGCCCGTGCCCCAGAAGTAGCCCATGGTGGTCATGAACCAGTCCGTCTGGGCGCTGACCTTGAATATGACGTTCACGAACAGCACGCTCAGGCCGATCTTGCACAGCACCCCGTCCAGGATGCCGATCAGGAAGTTCAGCCCCGCGTTGCCCGCGCCGATGACCATGGACTGGTAGGAGCTGGTGACGGCGGAGACCATGATATGCACCACCAGCATGTGGATGTAGTACACGCCCAGGTCCTTCACCGCGTCGTCCGTGGTGAAGATGCCGAAGGTCTGCCGGGGGAAGATGAAGATGACCGCGCTGATGAAGGCCGAGAAGGCCAGGCTGCTCAAAAGGGTGCTGACGACGGCTTTTTTGGCCCGGTCGTACTTCTTCGCCCCCAGGTTCTGGCCCACCATAGCCGCGCTGGCCTGGGACATGCTGGAAGAGAATATCTCCAGGAATTTCTGCAGCTTGTTGCCGATGCCGTTGGTGCCGGAGGCGATGGCCCCGCAGGCGTTGATGTTGGCGTTGACCCACAGCATGGAGATGCGCACCAGCGTGGAGCGCACCGCCTGGGGCAGGCCCAGCTGGAGCAGCACCTTCATGTGCCGCCTCTCGCACCGGAAGTAGGACAGCCGCAGCTCGAAGTCGAAGGCCTCCCTGTGCTTATACATATAAATGAAGGACGCCGCGAAGGACGCCATCTGGGACACCACCGTGGCGATGGCCGTGCCCGCGGCGGACAGGGGTATCACCGCCACCAGCAGTACGTCCAGCACCACGTTCACGGCCGCCGCGATGATGATGAACACCAGAGGCCGCTTGCTCTCCCCCATGCCCCGCAGCACGCCGCACACGGCGTTGTAGCCGTAGATGAACGGCAGGCCCACGGCGGTGATGACCATGTAGTTCACCGCCTCGCCCATGGCCGCCTCCGGGCAGTTGAGCAGGTGCAGGATGGGCTTCGTGAAGATGAGCGTCAGCGCCATCAGCGCCAGGGACGCGCCCATCATGAGGGTGATGAACGTGCCGGTGGCCTTCTTCTGCTCCTCGAACCGCCTGGCCCCCGCCAGCTGGGCGATGTAGATCTGCCCGGCGGAGGCGAAAGACGTGGCCACCGGCGTGAGGAAGTCCGCGATCTCGCCGCCGGTGTTCACGCCCACCGTGCCCACGTTGCCCACGAACTGCCCGATGATCATCAGGTCCACCATGGAATACAGCTGCTGTATCAGGTTGGTGATGACGATGGGCAGCGCGAACAGCATCAGCGACGGCATGATCGGTCCCTCCGTCAGGTCGCGCCCCACCTTTTTTGTCGTTATGCTCGCCATTTCTGCCTCGCTTTGCCTCTCCCGCTCACTCGAAGGGATAGATGACCCCCGCCTGCCGCCGCAGCTCCGTCATGACCCGGGCGATGGTCAGGCTCTGGGCGTGGGGCGCCTCTGCGCACTCCTGTTTGCCCTCCCGCAGGGCCCGCTCAAAGGCCATGAACTCGTACTCATACCCCGCCGTGAAGGGCACCACCGTGCCGTGGAGCATGGGCGGTACCTCTATGGTCTTCACCGTGTTCCCCGCTTTGTCCAGCACCCGGATGTCCTGGGGGTTGGATATGCTGTCGAACCGGATGGCGCCCCTGGTGCCCCGGATGAGGCCGTACTCCTGCCGCTCCTCATGGGGCGTGTCGATGGTGCTGACGCAGTGGACGGTCACGCCGTTTTTGTAGGTAATGGTGTAGTCGTCCCGGCTGTCCACGCCAGTGTCCAGGTGCTCAAAAGTCCCCTCCACGGAGGCGATGTCCAGTCCGAAGTGGTCCGTCACCCGGCCCAGCATGTAGGGCCCCATGTCCAGCAGGGCGCCGCCGCCGGTCTCCAGGCGCTTGACCCGGTCCATGAACATCACGTTGGACAGGGATACCATCTCCCCGCCGGTGACGTCCCCAATGGTCCCGGCGGCGATCTCGCTGTCGATGAGCTTTCGGGAGGGCAGGAACGCCGGCCACAGGGCCTCGCTGATGAAAAGGCCCCTCTCCTCCGCCAGGGCCAGCATCTCCGCCGCCTGGGCGTCGTTGACAGCAAACGGCTTCTCGCACACCACGTTCTTCCCGGCCCGGAGGGCCTGGAGGCAGACGTCGCGGTGCAGCTGGTTGGGCAGGCATATGTACACCAGGTCCACATCCGGGTCCGCCAGCAGCTCCTCCTGGCTCTCACACGCCTTCCGCCAGCCAAACCGCTCCGCGAAGGCCCGGGTCTTTTCCGGGTCCCGGGAGGCGGCGGCATACCGCACGATGTTCCCGTCGTTCATCTGGGCAATGAAATCCGATGCCCAGGAGGCGATGGTCCCGCAGCCGATCACACCGATGTTCATGTTGAGATCTCCTTTCCGCCGGTCAGGCAAAAAAAATCCGAACAAAAATTAAATTGCACTTTAAATCTTGATTTATTTATGCTACAATATTACTCACATCGAGGTGGATTTGTCAATCGTTTTCAACAAAAAAAGAGCCGCCGGCCGGCAGCTCTGTTGGTTTTTTCGGTATGTCAGGCCCGCTCCGCCTGGCCGGAGGGTACGCCGTGGATGGACACGGACCCGGCAAAATCGGGTGATTCCGTCAGCAGCGTGTGGGGATAGTCCGTCCGCCGGTACTGGTCGGAGCAGAAGGAGTAGAGAAGGTTGAAGCACAGATGCTCCAGCGTCTCGTGCAGGGGCTCCGCCTCCTCCGTGGTGCCGCTCCACCACATGAGCGTGCCCATGCAGATGATCTCCATGTCCTTGACCATGAGCTCCACGGCCACCCGGCCGTTCTTGTTCCTGTGGTGGTCGATGTTGCCCTTGGCGTCGGCGTCGCTGAGGATGGACAGGATCTCCCCTTTCAGGGTGTCCTCGAATATGCCCTGGGGGCAGTTCTTGTGGATGTACCCCACCAGGTCCTTCCCCGCGGCCTCACAGAAATAGCCCAGCACCACCGCGTACCACAGCACCCGCTTGATGTAGTCGTCCCTATCGATCCAGCCGGGGACCGGGTTTTCCCGGAGGTTCTGGCGGTACAGCTGGTAGGTATAGACGTACAGCAGGTTCTCCTTGCTGCTGAAGTGATGGTAGAACGAGCCATAGGCGGCGCCGGCCTCCTCGCAGATGTTCCGCACCGTCAGATACTTGAAGTCGTACTGGCTCAACAGCCGTTCCGTGGCTGTGAGTATCTTCTGCTGGGTCTCCTCCGATTTGATCTCGTGGGGCAGCTTCGTGACCACGTTCCATCACTCCTCGTCGCGATTTCCTGTAAAAGGATAAGGCAATCTTACAAATCTGTCAACATTTTTTGTTGTGAAGGAGGTCAACGTATGCAGACACTCAAAGACAGGGTATGCGTGTTTTCCGGGGCCACCGCCGGGGACGGGGTGGCCGTGGTGCGGGCCCTCTGCCGGGGCGGGATGACCGTGGTGATGATGACCCACAGCCCCGAACGGGCGGCCGCGCTGGCGGATGAGATCAACGGCGCCGGGTACCCGGGCCGTTGCTGCGCCATGGCAGGCACGGGGGATATCCCCGCCGAAGAGGACCCGGCCGTCTACCGGGACATCGAGGCCCGCTTCGGCTCCGTGGACGTGGTCATATCCAACACGGGCGGCTACGGCCGGGAGGCCTCCATCGAGGACACCACGGACGAGGAATTCTCCTTCGAGGTGGACCATCTGGTGGGCGGCTCCTTCCGCACCATCCGGGCCGCGCTGCCCGCGCTGCGCCGCAGCCGCGCTGGCCGCATCATCCTCATGACCACCGTGGAGGGCGTCAGCGGCGGCGTCCACCAGAGCTTCGCCAACTCCGTGGCCAAGGGCGGCGTCCGGGCCCTGGCCCTGAACGCGGCCGCCCGGCTGGCCGCCGAGGGCATCACCGTCAACTGCGTCGCCAAGGGCGGCATCCCCCGCATCGACGGTATGCGCCCGGGCGACGCGGACCCGGCGGCCTTCATCCCCCGCACCCCCATGGGCCGCATGGGCACCCCGGAGGAGCTGGGGGAGCTGGTGTGCTTTCTGGCCAGCGAGGAGAGCGGATACATCACCGGACAGACCATCGCCCTGGACGGGGGCTACGGTCTGCGGGACTGAATAGGAGGTCATCATGTCAGACAACTACTGCAACCTCACGGCCCGCTACATGCGCCTGGGCCGGTTCATGGACGGCATGGACGCCGTGCTGTACGTCCCCGACACGCCCAAAGGCGTGGGCGTGGTCATCATGCACTCCGACTCCAACTACCTGACCTTCCCCGGCGGGGAGAACCTGGCCGCCCGGGGCTTTCTGACGCTGTGCGCCAACGTGGCCCGCCCGGACGCGCCCCTGGAAAAGAAACTCTCCGATGTAAAACGGGCCCTGGAGGCCATGCGGGCCCAGCCCGGCGTCAGGAAAGTGGTCCTGCTGGGCCACAGCGGCGGCGCCACCCTCATGAGCTGCTACCAGGCCGCGGCGGAGAACGGCCCCGGCATATTCCGGGACGGGCACCGCATCGTGAAGATGGGCCCGGTAGAGGACCTGCCGGCGGCGGACGGTATCATGCTCATCGACTCCAACTTTGGAAACGGCGTCATGACATTGGTGAGCATCGACCCCGCCGTCACGGATGAGACCTGCGGCACGAGGACCGACCCCGCCCTGAACGCCTACACGCCGGAGAGCGGCTTTGTGAAGGACGGGCCCACCCGCTACACGGAGGCGTTCAAGACCCGGTTCTATGCCGCCCAGGCCGCCCGGCAGGACCGGCTCATCGCCGCGGCCCTGGAGCGGTACGCCGCTCTGGAGGCCGGCAACGGGAACTACGTGGACGACGAGCCCTTCATCGTACCCGGCGGCAGCCAGATCGCCCCCAACAACCGGCTGTTCCCCCAGGACCTGCACCTGCTGGCCCACACGAAAAAAGCCTATGACCTGCTCCACGGCCGCGACGGCTCTGTGACCCATGAGGTCATCCGCTCCGTCCGCACCGCCCGGGGGGACCTGTACGCCACGCCCATCTATGGTCTGGGGGCCATGGCCGCCACCGTGCGTACATACCTCTCCTCCAACTGCGTGCGCACCGATCCCGGCTACCGGGTGACGGAGGACGGGATCGAGGGCGTCGATTACGACTCCGCCTTCTGCTGCACCCCCGGCAACGTGAAGCACATCCGCGTGCCCATGCTCATCATGGGCATGACCGCGGGCTACGAGTGCATCGCCAGCGAGGTCATCTACGAAAACGCCGCCTCCCCGGACAAGACCATCGCCTTCGTGGAGGGCGGCACCCACATGATATCCACCGCCCACGACGCCGAGCAGTACCCCGGCCAGTTCGGCGACGCGGTAAAGACCCTGTTCGACGCCATAGCGAAATGGCTGGACGGGAAATTTTGAGGAGGTATGAACATGAACGGCAATTCCGACGAGCTCATGCGGCAGTATCTGGACCGGCTCACCATCGAGTACCGCTTCCTGGACACCGTGGAGGCCAGCACCGCCTGCACCGTATTCGGCCAAAAGCTCACCACCCCCATCATGCTGGGGGGCCTGGCCCACTATGAAAAGCTCCACGAGGGCGGCGGCCCCCTCTACGCCCAGGCCGCCAAGACCGTGGGCACGGCCATGTGGACCGGCTTCACCTTTGACAATGAGATCGAGGACGTGATCGCCGTGGGCGCACCGGCGGCCCGTATCATCAAACCCTTCGCGGAGAAGGACCTGATCTTCCAGGCCATCGACCACGACAAAAAGGCCGGCGCCTGCGCCATCGCCATGGACATCGACCACGCCTATACAAAGGCCGGCCGGTACGACAGCTTCTTTGACCACCCCCTGGCCGCCCCCACGGAGGCGGATCTGCGGGAGTACGCCGCCTACTCGGACCTGCCTATCTTCATGAAGGGCGTCCTGTCCGTGAAGGACGCGGAGGCATGCGCCCGGGCCGGCATCGCCGGCATCGTGGTGAGCCAGCACCAGAACATGTTCCCCTGGTGCGTGCCCACCCTGAAGGTGCTGCCTGAGATACGCAAAGCCGTGGGCGACAGTCTCACCATTCTCTGTGACAGCTGCCTGGACACCGGCTATGAGGTCTTCAAGGCCCTGGCCCTGGGGGCTGACGCCGTGTTCACGGTCCGGCCCATGATCCCCCTCTTCCGGGAGCGGGGCGCCGAGGGCGTGGCGGAGCGGCTGGTGCAGATGACCGGCGAGCTGCGCGCGTGCCTGTCCCGCACCGGCGCCAGGGACATCCGCAGCATCGACCCGTCCGTCATTCGGATGATATGAGGAGGAACGCCATGATCAAACTGGACTGCAGCCCCTTTTTCCTCACGCCCCAGCAGGAGGCGTGGGTACACAGCAGCCTTGCCGCCATGAGCACCGGTGAAAAGGTCCGGCAGCTCTTCTGCATCCTGGGCGACGCCTACGCGCCGGAGGACGTGGAGCGGCTGGTCCGGGAGGGCATCGGCGGCATCCTGTTCCGGCCGGTGCGGACCGCCGCGGAGATACGGGAGGACTTCCGCCGGCTGGACGGGCTGGCCAGATACCCCCTGCTCCACGCCGCCAACCTGGAGGAGGGCGGCGCCGGCGCCGCCAGCGACGGCACCTATTTCGCGAGCCAGCTCCAGGTAGCCGCGAGCCCCGACAGCACGGACGTGGAGCGGTTCGCCCGCTGCTGCGCCGCCGAGGGCGCGGCGGCCTCCATCAACTGGACCTTCTCCCCCGTGTCCGACCTGGACATGAACTTCCGCAACCCCATCACCAACTGCCGCACCTACGGCTCCGATCTGGACAAAGTGCGGGCCATGACCGTCAAATATGTCCAGACCGTCCAGGAGTGCGGCATGGCCGCCTGCGCCAAGCACTTCCCCGGCGACGGCGTGGACTTCCGGGACCAGCACCTGCACCCCACCTACAACAGCCTCTCCGCCGGTGCGTGGCGTGAGAGCTACGGCGCGGTGTACCGGGCCATGATCGACGCCGGCCTGCTGTCCGTGATGGTGGGCCACATCTGCCAGCCGGCCATGGAGGCGGAGCACGACCCCGCCGTCACGCCCCAGACCGCCCTGCCCGGCTCCATGAGCCGGGGCCTTCTCACCGGCGTGCTGCGGGGGGAGCTGGGCTTCAACGGCCTCATCGCCACCGACGCCACCATCATGGGCGGCTACACCATGGCCATGCCCCGGTCCCAGGCCGTGCCGGCCACCTTTGCCGCCGGCTGCGACATGATCGTCTTTTCCACGGACATCGACGAGGACATATCCTTCGTCCGCCGGGCCCTGGAGGACGGGCGGCTGTCCCGGGAGCGGCTGGACGAGGCCGTCACCCGCATCCTGGCCCTGAAGGCGAAGGTGTGCGGCCATGTGATCAAACAGCACATCGACGCCGAAGCGTGGCGCAGGACCTGCGCGGACAACGCCGTGACCCTGGTCAAGGACCTGGACGGCCTGCTGCCCGTCTCGCCGAAGCGGTTTTCCACCGTCCGCCTGGCCGTAGTGGGTCAGGATGACTGCTGGGACGGCTCCGTCCGGGCGCTGTTCGCCGAGGCGCTGGAAAAGCGGGGCTTCGCAGTGGAGCAGTATGACCCCTTCGCCGACGACCTGCACGGCACGGAGGGGCTTCCCCAGGACCGGCTGACCCTGACGGTGCTGAACTATCCCCCCGCATCCAACCAGACCACCGTCCGGCCCGCCTGGTGCCCCAAGCACGCCCTGGAGATCCCCCGCTTCGTCCATGAGGAGGCCATCGTGTTCATGGCCAACCCCTATCACCTGCAGGACGTGCCCCGGGCCCGGACCTTCATCAACGCCTATACCGCCACAGAGGCGGCCGTCGAAGCGGTCGTGGAAAAGCTCTGCGGCGAGAGCGCCTTTACCGGCGTCAGCCCTGTGGACCCCTTCTGCGGGCTGATGGATACGAAACTTTAAGGAGGAACCTATGAAAGCGGTCATTTTCGATCTGGACGGCGTCATCTGCCGGACGGACAAGTATCACTACCAGGCGTGGAAAGCCCTGGCGGACCGGCTCGGCATCTATTTCGACGAGCAGATCAACAACCGGCTCCGGGGCGTCAGCCGCATGGAGAGTCTGGACATCGTGCTGGAGAGGGCGGACCGGGCCTACTCTCAGGAGGAGAAAGAGGCCTTCGCCGCGGAGAAAAACGGCATCTATGTACAGCTTCTGCAAAAGATGTCCCCCGCCGACCTGCCCCGGGATGTGAAGGACACGCTGGACGCCCTGCGCCGGGCCGG